>NZ_JBFUCA010000057.1:0-13232 GCF_056405475.1 Polaromonas sp. P1_G4 | reverse complement strand
TGCCTGGCCTGCACCAGTGCCGGCCTTTGGCACTTCCCTTAGCGACGCTCTTTCAGCGCCGTGTGCAGGTAGTCGTAGAACATCTTTGCCGGTGCGCGCAGCGTCGTGCCACGCAAGGTGGTGAGGCCCAGTACACGCGATACCGCCGGTGCCACGAGCGCAACGCCGATGATCGACGGATGCCGTTTCGGCAAGGCCAGGCGCGGTACGGCCGCAAGCCCGAGCCCTGCTTCGACCATACCGAGCAGTGTCGCGATGTGGCTCACCTCGAGACGGTACGAGGGGTTGATACCCGCCTTGGCCAGCGCGTCATCCAGCAGTTGCCGGTTTCCGCTGGTACGCGATACCGCGATCAGGCGCTCGGTTTCCAGGTTCTTCCAGGACAGCGTCTTGCGGCCGGCGAGTGCATGGCGGCGCGGCATGGCCACCACGAAGGGGTCGGTGTGGATCGGCTCGAAGTCCACCCCGGGCACCTGGTTGCCCATGAAGCTGATGCCGAAGTCCGACTCGCCCGACACTACGCTGGCCATCACCGCGCCGGCGGCTTCGTCAATCACACGGACGCGGATCAGCGGGTAGCGTTCGGAGAAAGAGCTCACGACCGTGGGCAGGAAATGGATGGCCGCGGAAGGCACGCAGGCCACCGTGACCCGGCCGGTCCGKCTGCCGGCGATGTCGGTGATGCCGAGCATGGCGGACTCGAGGTCGTCCAGCGCGGCGCGTGCGCGATCAAGGAAAACGTGCCCGAGGGCCGTCAGTTCGACCTCTCGTGTGGTGCGGTTGAAAAGCCGCGCGCCCAGGATGGTCTCGAGCTTGTCGATGCGCCGGCTTAAAGCGGGTGGGGAAAGATGGATATGGTCGGCTGCTGCGCGAAAGCTCCCGCGCTCGGCCACCGCCACGAAGGCTTCGAGTTGCTGTAAATCGAAATTGATGCGTGCCATGCACCAATACTAGCAAAAGTTGCACTTCACGGATTCCCTTCATTCGCCGAAGATCCGGCAACCAGAACATCCACAGGAGACAAACCATGCTGCCGAAACACCACGTCCGGACTTTGCTGATGCTGAGCTTGCTACCACTGGCGGTTGGCTCCTCCATGGCGGCGACCAGTCCGGCGACGCCCAAGAACTGGCCCGAAAAAGCGATCACCATCGTGGTGCCGACCTCCGCCGGCGGCGCCAACGACGCGATGGCGCGCGTCCTGGCCCAGGGACTCAGCGCCCGGCTCGGCAAACCGGTCATCGTCGACAACCGGGCCGGGGCGAACGGCGCGATTGCCAGCGAGTTCGTGGCCCGCGCCGCGCCGGACGGCTACACCTTGATGTTCGGCTACATCGCTACCCACGGCATCAACCCGGCCTTGCAAAAGCTGCGCTACGACCCGGTCACCGATTTTGAACCCATCGGCATGGTGGCGGCATCTCCGACGGTGCTGGTCGTCAGCCCGGAAGTGCCGGCCAGGACCGCCAAAGAACTGGTGCAGCTCATCAAGGCCAAACCCGACAGCTTCAGCTTCGCGACGGCGGGGAATGGCACCGCACCGCATATCGCAGGCGAGCTGTTCAAGCTGTCCRCAGGGGTGGATGTGATCGGAATTCCCCACAAAGGCTCAGCGCCCGCCGTGATGAGCACCATCTCTGGCATCACGCAATACATGTTTCCCAGTTTGTTTACCGCGTACCCGCAAATCAAGGGCGGCAAGCTCAAGGCGCTCGGCATCGCCGGTGACAAGCGATCTCCCGTCTTGCCTGACGTTCCGACGCTGGCCGAGCAGGGAATTCCCAACGTCAGCATGTCGCAGTGGTACGCCATGTTCGCCCCCGCTAAAACCCCCAAGGTGGTGGTTGACCGGCTGAACCAGGAGATCAACCGCGTACTGGCCGAAAAAACCGTACAGAAATTCATTGAAGACCAGGGGGCCGAGGTTGAAACCAGCACGCCTGCGCAACTCAAAACCCTGGTGCAGAAGGAAGTCACGCGCTGGAAGGGCGTTGTGGCGACCGCAAAAATCAAGCTCGACTAAGTCGCGCAAGTTTTACTGAAAGAAGGGTATGCGCATGAACTTGCAAGACTGGACAGGCCGCATCGAGACAGTGGAAGACACCGCCACTGCCACGCCGTACGCAGCGCTGTCGGCCACGCTCGACCGCGCCGACACCTCGCGCCCCGCGCCCGGCACGCCGTTGCCCTACCTCTGGCACTGGCTGTATTTCCTGCCGATCCACGCGCAATCGGAGATCGGCCCGGATGGCCATGCGCGGCGCGGCGGCTTCCTGCCGCCCGTTCCGCTGCCGCGCCGCATGTGGGCCGGCAGCGATTTCGAGTTCCACGAGCCGCTGTGTGTCGGCGACGCGCTCGCGCGCACCTCAACCATCGTTGATGTGACGGAAAAGAGCGGCCGCACCGGCAGCCTGGTTTTCGTGAAGGTGCGCCATGAACTGCGCCGCAACGGTTCTGCAGGCGTAGCGTTGACCGAGCACCACAACATCGTCTACCGTGCGGCGCCAACGCCGGCCGACGTGGCTCCGCCGCCGCAGGCAGCGCCCGCGGAATTCGCGTGGGTGCGCCGCATCGTTGCCGACGACGTGCTGCTGTTCCGCTACTCGGCCCTCACGTTCAATGGGCACCGCATTCACTACGACCGAAAGTACGTCACGGAGGTCGAGGGTTACCCCGGTCTTATCGTGCACGGCCCCTTGATCGCCACGCTGCTCATGGACCTGTTGCGTCGGCACATGCCTGAGGCCATGGTGCGGAAATTTGAGTTCAAGGCGGTCCGGCCCACGTTCGACGTCAACCCGTTCTCGATCCACGGGCAGCCTTCAGCCGACGGCAAGAGCGTGCGGCTGTGGGGGCGTGACCACGAAGGCTGGCTCACGATGGATGCCACCGCCACGCTGGGCTGAGGAAACGCAATGCAACCACTCAAGGGCATCACCGTCGTCACGCTCGAACACGCCATCGCGGCGCCTTTCGCCACACGGCAGCTGGCCGACATGGGTGCGCGGGTCATCAAGGTTGAACGCCCCGGTGTGGGCGATTTCGCGCGGGCCTACGACAGTCGCGTGCGGGGCCTTGCATCGCATTTCGTCTGGACCAACCGCTCCAAGGAAAGCCTGACGCTGGACGTCAAGCACGAGGAGGCGCAGAAGATCCTCATGCGCCTGATCATTGAAGAGGCCGACGTCGTGGTGCAAAACCTCGCGCCGGGCGCTGCAGCACGGCTCGGTCTGTCGTACGAAGCGTTGGCCAAGCGCAAGCCCGGCATCATCGTGTGCGACATCTCGGGGTATGGCGACGACGGCCCTTACCGCGACAAAAAAGCCTATGACCTGCTGATCCAGAGCGAGGCCGGTTTCGTCTCGGTAACCGGTACGCCCGACACACCGTCCAAGGCCGGTCCATCCATCGCCGACATCGCTGCCGGCATGTATGCGTACACCAACATCCTGGGCGCGCTCATGCACCGTCGGCAGACCGGTGAGGGTCAGCGCATCGACATCTCGATGCTCGAGTCGCTGTCGGAGTGGATGAGCTACCCGCTCTATTACGCCTTTGAAGGCGCGGCGCCGCCCCCGCGAACGGGTGCCAGCCACGCGACCATTTACCCCTATGGCCCGTTTCTGGCCGGTGACGGCAAGACCGTGATGATGGGCCTGCAGAACGAACGCGAGTGGAAGGTGTTTTGCGAAAAAGTGCTGCTGCGGCCCGCGCTTGCCAGTGACCCGCGTTTCGCCGGCAATGCACAGCGCAGCGCCGCCCGGAGCGAACTCTCGTCAATCATCGTTGAAGCCTTCAGCACCCTGACCGCCGCGCAAGTTGTCGAGCGGCTGGAAACCGCCGGTATCGCTAACGCGCAAGTCAACACCATGAGCGAGCTGTGGAAACATCCGCAACTCCAAGCTCGCGCGCGCTGGCGTGAAATCGATACACCGGCGGGCACCGTGCCCGCCATGCTGCCGCCCGGTTCCTGGCAACATGGCGCCCCGCGCATGGACGCCGTGCCCGCGCTGGGCCAACACACCGACGCGATCCTGAACCACTTCGGCTACGGCACCGAACAGATTGCCCAGCTGCGCGCGGAAGGCGCTGTATGAGCATGTCACCCGTCGTGCCGCTGAGCTACCTGTTCGTGCCGGGCAACGTGCCGGAGCGATTCGCGAAGGCGCTGGCCTCGGGTGCGGACCGCGTCATCATCGACCTGGAAGACGCAGTCTCGCCCTCGGACAAGGCTGCCGCGCGCGAAGCCATCGCAGCGTGGATACCCTCCGCCAACGAGGAGATTCGCGGCAAGCTGCTGATCCGTATCAACGACGCGAGCACGGGCTGGTACGCAGACGATCTGCAGCTCCTGCGGCAGGTTCGGGCAGTCTGCGTCATGCTTCCGAAATGCGAAAACAGACGGCAGGTGGCTGACGTTCTTGGTTCGCTCGATGCGGGTACCGCCGTGTTGCCGCTGGTCGAAACAGCGCGTGGCCTGCTGGCCGCCTTCGACCTTGCCACCGCACCGGGCATCGCACGCCTGGCCTTCGGCTCGCTCGACTACATGGCCGACCTTGATCTTCCCGCCGACAGCCCGGCCCTGCAGCACGCCGCGATCCAGCTGGCTATTGCTTCACGCGCCGCGGGTTTGCCCTCGCCCGTGGCTGGCGTCACGCCAGACATTGATGCGGACCGGGTTGCCGCCGACATGGCGCAGGCACGCTGCCTTGGCTTCGGCGCCAAGATGTGCATACACCCCGTGCAGGTTGCCGCAGTGCATCGAGCGCTGCGGCCTGACGCCGAAGTGCTGGCTTGGGCACAACGCATCCTGAGCGCCTCGCGCGCAGCCGGCGGCGGCGCCATCCAGCTCGACGGGAAGATGGTCGATCGCCCGGTTGTCCTCAAAGCCGAGCGTATCGTGGCCCTGGCTGCACGCACCCCTGATTTTTCACAAGATACATAACCCAACGGAGAAGCTATGTCCGCAACCATCATCGACTCAAAAATTTTCGGCGACATGTTCAGCGATGCCGCCATGCGGCATGTCTGGTCGGACGAGAATCGCACCGCCAAATACCTGGACATCGAGCGCGCGCTCGCCAAGGTTCAGGGCGCCCTCGGCATCATTCCCAACGAGGCGGCTGAAGAGATCGTGAAGAACTGCGAGCCCAGCCAGATCGACTGGGTCAAGCTCAAGGCCAAGACCGAGCAGATCGGCTACCCGATCATCGCCGTGGTCAACCAGATCAACGCGCATTGCAAGGATGGCCTGGGCGAATACTGCCACTGGGGCGCCACTACGCAGGACATCACCGACACGGCCGCCGTGCTGCAGATACGCGAGGGCCTCGCACTGGTCGAGGCCGACCTCGCGGACATCTCGGCCTCGCTCGCCAAACTGGCGCGMGACCACCGCGACACGCCGATCATCGGCCGCAGCAACCTGCAGCAGGCGACGCCCATCACCTTCGGCTACAAGATGGCCAGCATCCTCGCAGGTATCGAGCGCCACCGCGAGCGCCTCACGCAGCTCAAGCCGCGGGTGCTGGTTGGCGAGTTCGGCGGCGCGTCGGGCACCCTGTCCTCGCTTGAAAAAGGTGCGATGGAAACCCAGGCTGGCCTCATGAAGGAACTCGGCCTCGGGCAGCCCCTGATTTCGTGGCACACCGTGCGCGACAACTTCGCCGAAGTTGGCGCCTTCCTCGGCATCGTCGGTGGCTCGCTCGGCAAGATCGCTATGGATGTGAAGCTGTTGATGCAGACCGAAGTCGCCGAAGTGTTTGAGCCTTTCGCGCCAGGGCGCGGCTCCTCGTCAACCATGCCGCAAAAGCGCAACCCCATCTCCTGCCTCTACATCCACGCCAACATCTCCGTGGTGCGCCAGTTGGCCGCATCGCTGATGGACGCGATGGTCGCCGACCATGAACGCTCCACAGGCCCCTGGGAGATCGAATGGGTGGCGATGCCCGAGATTTTTTGCCTGATCTCGGGCGCACTCAAGCAGACGAAGTTCATCCTCGCGGGTCTGGAAGTCGATGCCGCGCAGATGCGCCGCAACATCGACATGACCCACGGCCTCGTGATGTCGGAGGCCGTGATGATGGGCCTGGGCCCCTACATCGGGCGTGAATACGCCCACGACCTGGTCTACGACATTTGCCGCGACGCGCTCAAGCAAAAGCGCCCACTGATCGAGTTGTTGGCGGAGCATCCCGAAATCAAGAAGCACGTGACACGGAAGCAGCTGGCCTCGTTCTGCGATCCGATGAATAACCTGGGCCAGGCAGGCGTGATGGTCGACCGCGTGCTCGCGTCGGTCAAGGCGCCGGACTCGCAGCCCACAAGAGTGTCGTAAGAAGAGGGCGGCTCAAGCTTCGTACCAAAGTTTTGTGTATGCGGTTGAAGGGTGCCGTCTCAACGTCTTAACGGAAGCTCCAGCGTCACGCAGGTTCCATGTGTGCCACTGGAAATGCGGACCTGGCCCGCCAGTTTTTGTGCGCGCATTCGCATCGCGGCCAGGCCGCGTTGGGTCTTGCCGGGTGCGGGAACGGCGTGCGTGTCGAAGCCGCAGCCGTCATCTGTGACGGACAGCTCCAGGGTGCTGGCGGTGTCACGTGCGCGAACGGTGATGGTCCTGGCCGCGCCATGGCGCACTGCATTGTTGATGGCCTCCTGGAGCGTGCGCAGGATGGAAAGGCCTGTCTCGGGTGTCAGGTAGTCCATCTCCGGCAACGGCCCCACTTGCCACTGCAAACCAACCCCGATGGCGTTGAGCCGCGGCTCCAGCCGATAACGCAAGTTGGCCAACAGGGGCAGCAGGTCGCTTTCCTCAAGGTCCAGCGAATCGATGATGAGCCGCATGTCTTCCAGGGAGTCCTCAATCACGCGCGCGACTTCCTCTCGCGGCACCTCGTCGCGGCGGGTCATCCGCAGCGCGGTGATCAGCTGGCTGCCCATGCCGTCGTGCAGGTCGTGCAGCAGCCGGGTACGCTCGGCGGCGATCACGGCCTGGCGCTCCTCGGCCTTGCGGCGGTCGAATTCCGCGCGCATTTCTTCCAGGGCCTGGCCGTGCGCTGTGCTGACGCCGGCGACCGCAAGGTTGATCTCTTCTTCGGCGCTGGCCCTGTGCAGCGCCAGGCCCTCGAGCGTGCGCGCGACCAGGGTGGCCAGCACCAGAAGCGCGGCCACTGGGGCCATGAAGAAGCTGTCGAAGGCGTTCAGGTCGGCGGGAATGGCCAGGTCCTGCAGCACCGCGGCCCACCAGAGGACCAGCGTCACGGCCAGGAACACTTCGTTGCGCCGGCGTGTGCGCCAAGCCCTGTGAACCTGGGCCAGCACCACGGCGATGGTCAGGGCGAAATACGGCCAGTGCAGCACGGCCGCGACGTTGGGCCGCATGTCGCCCTTCAGGTAGGCGGCGACGCCCGCTGCGAAAGACAGCGCGATGACCCCGTAGAGCACTTTGAGGTAGCGCTTCCAGGGCGGGCTGGTCCAGTGGCTGTACTCCAGCAGCAGCATGATCATGAGCGTGTTGGACACAAGGGTGCTGGCCAGTGCGAACAGCAAGGATTCGGGGCCGGGCGGCCCGGCTTCAGGCGCGAGCATCACCAGTGCCCGCGGCATCCAGCTCAGGCACAGCAGCACGAACAGCAGGTGGATGTAGCGGCGCGTCTTGAACCACAGCGGGATGGCGCCGAACAGGCAGATCGGCACCGCGAACATCAGCATCGTGGGGGCGATGCTTTGCAGGAAACGGCGCACCTGGAAGGCCGGCCCTACGGCCGCAGCGGCTCCCAGGCTCATGCGCGAAAGTCCGCCGCGGGTGTCGGCGCTGCCGCTGACGCGCACCTGCAGCAGGTTGCCAGAGGGCTTGAGCACGTGGCCTCCCAGGGGCACCCACAGCGCGCGGTTGCGGGTAAATCCGTTGCCCGCGCCAAGGTCCAGCCGTTCGCCGTTGAGCCAGAATTCGCCCAGGTCGGCCACACGCGGCACGACGAGCACAAGTTCATGCTCCGGGCCGGTAGCGCCGGTGGCCTTCAGAGGGGCATCGAGCGCGATCGAATACCAGGCGACGCCGTCAAAACCAGGGCGGCTGCGGCGCCAGTTGTCGGGCAGCGTGACGGGCGAAGCCTTGCTGAAATCGACTTCGGCGGGGCGCCCTGCGTCTTCAGTGGCGACCACCGCCTGTTCCAGGGTGGCCGCCGTGGCGCTCCAGGACGGCGCCGCCAGCATCAGCGTGGCGCAGGCGCATAGCGCGGCCCATATGCCCTGCAATCGCATTCAGATCAGTCCCCGGGCGCGCGCCTGGTTCACGGCTTCGACGCGCGAGTGCACGGCCAGCTTGCCGTAAATGCTCTTGATATGGGCGGCTACGGTAGACGGCGCGACGTCGAGGTGCCGCGCTGTTTCGGGCACCGAAAGGCCTTGCGAGACGGCTGTCAGCACATCTTTTTCGCGAGGCGTCAGCGGTTCCATCAGCCAGCGCTGTGCCTCTGTCCGCGGCGCGGCGAAGCTGCGCAGGAGATAGCGCGCCACCTGCGGCGAAAGCGGGGCTGCGCCTTCGCTCACTGCGCGGATCGCACGGCCGAATTCCGCGGTCGGCGTGTCTTTGAGCAGGTAGCCGTGGGCGCCCGCCTGCAGGGCGCGCACCACATGGGCCTCGTCACCGAAGATGGTCACCACCAGGATGCTGGTGTGGCGCGAGCGGCGGGCCAGGTCCGCGATCAGTTCGGTGCCGTCGCCGTCGGGCAGGCCCAAATCAATCAGTGCAACGTCCGGCTGGGCAAATGAAAAGCTGCGCCGTGCCTCAGCGCAGGAACCCACCGCCTCCAGCAGCCTGAGGCCAACATCTTCACGCACCATGCGCGCGAATTCCTCGCGGATTGGTGTGTCGTCTTCCACCAGGGTCACGGTCAGGATGGACATGGATGCGCTTGATTCCTTCAGTTGTTGTTGGGGCTGACGCCGCCGTGAATCTTAGCGGGTGCGCCTATTTGACCGCAAAAAAATTCGGACCGTCTCCCCGAATCAGGGGAGGCGATTGCCTTCCCGGCCCGACACCATACGCGGCATGCAAACCACTACCCGATCCACGACAGGCGCTTCGCTGCCGCTGCGTCAGGGCGTCTACGCCTCTTCCTGGCCCGTGCGCCGCGCCGCGGCGCTGTTGTGCGGAGCCGCGTGCCTGGCCGGACTGGAGCCTGCAGCGGCGGTCAGCCCTCCCGATGCCGGCAATGTGTTGCAGCAACTCAGGCCTGCGGCTCCCGTGCCTCGCGAAGATGCACCGGCTGTGCTGCCTGCAGCACCGGCCGCGGCATCCCCGATGCCACAGGCATCACCGGGGGATGCTGCAATCCAGGTGCGGGTGGCGCAGATAAAAATTTCGGGTGCCACCGCTTTTTCTGGAGCAGACCTGCTCACGGTGGTGCAGGACGCCATCGGCCGTGAGCTTGACTTCGCCGGGCTCGAGGAACTGGCGGTGCGCCTGAGCCGCTTCTATCGCCAGCACGGCTATACGGTGGCGCGCGCCTACCTGCCCCGGCAGGACATCCGGGATGGTGTTGTGAAAATCGCCATTGTGGAGGGCCGTTACAGCGCCATCACCGTGAAGCCGCAGGGCGAATTGCCCGCGCCGCTGCCACTGGCCGCGCTGGTGCCGGGTGAGCTGGTAAACGAAGCAGCGCTGGAGCGTTCGCTGCTGCTGGCAGCCGACGTGCCCGGCATCGCGGTGCGCTCGACCCTGCAGCCCGGCGCGTCGGTGGGCACCAGCGAACTGGTGGTGGACGTTGAGCGGGGGCCGGCTGTCACTGGCTTGCTGGAGGCCGACAATTTCGGCAGCCGCGCCACCGGTCGCGAACGGGCAGGCGCCAGCCTGTACTTCAACAACCCGGCCGGCCTGGGCGACCTGGTGTCCCTGCGCGCATTGACCGCCGGGAGCGATATGAACTATGCGCGCCTGGGGTGGCAGTTACCGGTGGGCGGCAACGGCACGCGCGCGGGCGCTGCCGTCTCGGTGATGAGGTACCGCCTGGGCGGGGAGTTTGCAAACCTGGACGCACACGGCGACGCCTCCATAGCCACCCTGTTCGCCGCGCACCCGGTGCTGCGCTCACGCCTGCACAACCTGAACGCACAAGTCAGTGCCGAGCACAAGCGCCTGCGCGACCGCATCGACCTCGTCGGTTCTGCCGATGACAAGCATCTGAACCTGCTCAATCTTGGCCTTTCCGGTGATGCACGCGACGGCTGGGTTGGCGGTGGCGTCTGGGGGTTTTCGGCCACTTATACGCGCGGCCAGCTGGCCATTAACAGTGCCGACGCATTGGCCATCGACGAGGCCACCGTGCGCAGCGCCGGCAGCTTCGGCAAGCTGGGCCTGCTGGCCATGCGCCAGCAAAGCGTCGGCAAGGCCAACTTGCTGGTCTCCTATACCGGCCAGTGGCCCAGCAAGAACCTGGACTCGTCCGAAAAGCTGCCGCTTGGCGGCGCTGGCGCCGTGCGCGCCTACCCGCAGGGCGAAGCGCCGTCAGACCGCGCCAGCCTGCTGACGCTGGAACTGCAATACCCGCTGGGCGCCGGCTGGCAGCTGGTCGGCTTTTACGACGCGGCCGTTGGCTACGGCAATGAGCAGCCGTTGTCCGGCGTTGGCGCGTCAAACCGGCGAAGCCTGTCGGGTGCCGGCCTGGGCCTGAACTGGGCGCATGCCGACGGCTGGAGCGCACGCTTCTTTTACGCACGCAAGCTGCACGGCGGCCCGGCCACCGCCGAGCCGGATCGCAGCAGCCGGCTGTGGCTGCAGGTGTCCAGGAGTTTTTGAGTGGCCAACGCACCGCCTGTTTCGCGCTACATATTTGATAGCTGCTTGCGCACGTCCTGAAAGGGCTGAAGCCCGATTTGATTCACAACCGAAGGAAAAATCGCCATGAACCACACCTACCGCGTCATCTGGAACGAAGCCGGTGCCTGCTTTGAAGCCGTGGCCGAAACAGCCAGCGGCAAGGGCAAACGCAGCCTGGGCAAGCGTGAACGCAAGCTCCGCGCGTTGGCCCTTGCCGCCGGCTTGGCAGCGGCGCAGGCGCTGGCCGCTCCCACGGGTGGCCAGGTCAGCGCGGGCCAGGGTGGCATCACGCAAAGCGGCAACACCACCACCATCACCCAGACCACACCCAAACTTGCCATCAACTGGCAGAGCTTCGGCGTTGCCGGCAACGAGACCGTCAATTTCGTGCAGCCCGGATCGAATGCCGTTGCACTCAATCGCGTGCTGGGCACTGAGGCCAGCCAGATCCTGGGCCGGCTCAATGCCAACGGCCAGGTCTTCCTGCTCAACCCCAACGGCGTGTTGTTCGGCCAGAGCGCGCAGGTCAGCGTGGGCGGGCTGGTGGCCTCGACGCTGGGCATGAGCGATACCGACTTCATGGCCGGGCGTTATGTGTTGCGCGCCAGTGGCAGTGGCGCCAGCGTGCGCAACGAAGGCACGATACGTGCCGCCGACGGCGGCAGCATCGCGCTGATTGGCGGCCAGGTCAGCAACACCGGCACGCTGGTGGCCAACCTGGGTACGGTGGCCCTGGCCGCCGGCAAGCAGGTCACGCTCGACTTCGCAGGAGACGGCCTGCTTAAACTCGCGGTGGACGAAGGCGCGGTCAATGCGCTCGCGCACAACGGCGGGCTGATACAGGCAGACGGCGGCACGGCCTTGCTCACCGCGAAAGCGGCCGACGCGCTGGCCGGCACCGTGGTCAACAACACCGGCGTCATTCAGGCGCGCACACTCGAAAGCCGCGGCGGCGTCATCAAACTGCTGGGCGGCTTTGACGGTGGCACGGTGCAGGTGGGCGGCACGCTGGATGCGTCCGCACCCAGTGGCGGCAACGGCGGCTTTATCGACACCTCGGGCGCGCATGTCAAGGTGGCTGAAGGCTCACACGTCAGCACGCGCGCCGCGCAGGGCAAGACCGGCACCTGGCTGATTGACCCCGCGGACTTCACCATCGCCGCGAGCGGCGGCGACATCAGCGGCGCCACGCTGTCCGCCAATCTGGCCAACAGCGACGTCACCATCCTGTCAAGCAGCGGCAGCAACGCGGCGGGCAACGGCGACATCCACGTCAACGACAACGTGAACTGGAACGCCAACACACTGACGCTAACCGCTGCGCGCGACATCAACATCCGCGCCGTGATGGACGCGACCGGCAGCTCGGCCCTGGTCATGAACACAGGCACCGCCAACGGCGCCGATGCAGGTGTGGCCGGAGGCAAGGTCAAGGTGCCGGTGGACCCGCTCACAGGATTCGCCGGCCGCGTGAACTTCGACCGGGCGGGCACGGGTTTTCTCACCATCAACGGCGAGGGCTACATCGTCATCAACACCCTTGGCACCGAAGGCTCCACCACGGGCCTGCAGTCCATCAACCTCGACGGCGGCCTGCGCTACGCGCTGGGCGCAGACATCGACGCCAGCGCGACCGCGGGCTGGAACGGCAACAAGGGTGCCTCGCCGCTGACGGGGCTGGGCGGCGTGATGGACGGTCTGGGCCACGCCATCAGCAACCTGAAGCTCTGGGTGCCGACGAGCATGACGGGCTTGTTCTCGGTGATCGGCGGAACGGTCAGGAACCTGGACCTCGTCAACGTGACGGGCAATGCTTTTACGGGTGCAGGCGCACTGGCCAGCGACGCCAACAATGCCACGCTGCACAACCTGCGTGCATCGGGCACGCTGGCAGGTCCTGGCTCCAGCGTCGGTGGACTGGTGGGCTTCATGAGTGGCGGAACCTTGCAGGATGCGCACGCCCAGGTGGCCATCAACATGACCAGCAGCGGTGACATGGTGATTGGCGGCCTGGTGGGCGAGGCCATCAACGGGGCCACGCTGCGTGACGTGTCGGCCTCCGGCGCGGTCAACGGGGGCAACAACTACGACTATGTGGGCGGGCTGGTGGGCCGCCTCAGCGGCGGCGCCACCGTGCAGAATGCGCGGGCTTCGGGCGCGGTCACGGGCCGCGCCCACGTGGGCGGGCTGCTGGGCGCGAACGGCAACGCCGACGCGCTCACCGCGGGCACCACCCTGACCAACGTCAGCGCCAGCGGCACCGTCAACGGCATCGGCAGGCTCGGCGGCCAGGGCGTGAACGGAGCGGCCCGCAACGTAGGTGGCCTGGTGGGCTGGAATTTCGGCAACATCTCCCAGGCGAGCGCGACCGGAGCGGTGGTGGCCGACGGCGGCGCGACCACCACCTATACCG
>NZ_JBFUCA010000056.1:0-16211 GCF_056405475.1 Polaromonas sp. P1_G4 | reverse complement strand
ATCCTGGAGCGCTTCAAAACACCCGCAGACGCGCCGCCCGGCGATCCGCCGAAGTTCGCGGTCTACAACATCGTCGTCAGCGGCGGGCGCATGGACTTCACCGACCAGTCGGTCGGCAAGACCCATGAACTGCGGGATCTGGGCCTGTCGGTGCCTTTCCTGAGCAACCTCAAATCGCAGCGAGAGGTCAAAACCTCGCCGCACCTGGCTTTCAAGCTCAACGGCAGCAGCTTTGACACCGCTGCCGAAGGCACGCCCTTTGCCCAGACCCACAAAACCGACGCCACCTTCACGCTGCGCGGTTTTGACCTGAACCCTTACCTGGCGTACTGGCCGGCGAGCCTGCCCGTCAGGCTGCAAAGCGCGGTGCTGCATGCCGACGCCAAAGTCGCGTTTGAGCAGACACCCGCCACGGTGGTGCGGATTTCCGGAACCGTGACGGCGGAAAAGGTTCGTGTGCTGGCCGCGCAAACGGTCGGGCAGTCGCCGGCTGTGGCGGCGGCGCGGGCTGCAAAACCCGGTGCATCCGGCAAGCGCGCTGCCGACAGCGAAGCCCTGCCGCCGGCCCGCGCGGATTTGCTCGCGTTTGAGCGCCTGCAGATCACGATGGACGACGTGCGCCCGCTGGAGCAGTTCGTCAAACTGTCTGCGGTAGAGCTCACGGCCCCTACGTTGTCCCTCGCCCGGGACCGGGCAGGGCGGCTGAATCTGCTGCCGCCCGGGACGCCGGATGCTATTAAAAAAGGAGCTGGTGGCGCACAGCCAGAAAGGGCTGCAGGCCAAAACTCTTCCGATATTCAAGCCCAGGCACCTGCTGGTGCGGCTTCGGCTGGTGCCCCGGCGTCTGCACCTTCAACTAAAACCACGCCTTCATCCGCACCCTGGAAAGTGCAGATCGCCCGCGTGGCGGTGCGTGCCGGGCGTGTGAACTGGCTGGACGAAACGCTGGCTTCACCCGCCGACATTCACCTCGCCGGACTGACGCTCGATGCCTCCGGCATCGCCATGCCTTTTGCGGCTAACGCGCCCCTGCGGTTCAATGGTTCGCTGGGGCTGGAGCCGCCGCCCGCAGCTTCAGTGCCTGTACCGGCCAGACCCGGTGCGAAGCCGTCCGCCAAAGCACCGGCCCAGCCCGTGGCCCAAGCACTGGCAACGCCGGCGTTATTGACTTTCAGCGGCACAGCCACCGACCAGACCGCCCAGGCCACGGCTACCGTGGCGGCCTGGCCGCTGGGCATGGCCGCCAAATACGTCGGCCAGTTCCTGCTGCCAGCATTAAACGGGCAGCTCGACGCCCAGCTCGGCGTGAACTGGCAGGCGCCCAGCGGTGACAAGCCGCAGCAACTGCAGGTCACCGCCCCGCAACTGGCGCTCAGTGACATCCTGCTGGCGCAGGGCAAGGTGTCGCTGGTTTCCGTCAAGCGTGTTGAGCTTGCGCAGGTCGACATCGACGTGACGGGCCAGTCCTTCAAGGCCGCCAAAATGCAGCTGGACCAGCCCAAGGCCAAGGTCGACCGCGACACCGACAAGCGCTGGATGTACCAGCGCTGGATGGCGAGCCCGGGCACCGCAACGCCGGCGCCGCCCCCTACCGACGCGGCAACACGCGCGGCGGCGCCTTCATGGGCCGTCGCCATTGCCGATGTGCAGCTGGACGGCGGCGCCATGTCGTTTTCCGACCAATCGGGCAGCAAGCCGGTGGTGTTTGAAGTGACAGCCGCCAAAGCCCAGCTGGGCGGGCTGATGCTGGACGACAGGCCGGACGCCAAGGCGCAAGCTGCCAAACCCATGCCGCTGACCGCCTCACTGCGCCTGGCCACCGGCCGGTTTGAACCCGGCAAGGTCGATTTCAACGGCAATCTCGGCCTGAGTCCGGTTCAGGCGCAGGGCCGGCTGGTGGTCGACAGGCTGCCGGTGCAGGCCTTCGAGCCCTACCTTGCCGATGTGCTCAACATCGAACTGCTGCGCGCGGACGCCAGCTTCAAGGGGCGTGTGTCTTACCGGCAGACACCGGCTGGCCCGCAGGCACAGGTGGCGGGTGATGTGTCGCTGGAAGAGTTCCGCGCCAACACGCTGGCGCCCAGCGAAGACCTGCTGGCCTGGAAGGCCCTGAACCTGCGCGGCCTGAATGTGGCGCTGGACCCGGCCAAGGCGACCCGGGTGGATGTGCGGGAAACCGTGCTCACCGACTTCTTTGCGCGCGTGATCATCCTGCCCGATGGCCGCATCAATTTGCAGAACCTGGTGAAGCCGGGGAAGGACGCGGTGGCTGCCAGTGCAGCAGGCGGAACGGCCACCCTGGCCCTTTCGCCATCATCGGCGTCATCTTCACCGCAAGCTTCATCTGCTACTGAAATAATAGCTGGTGGCGCACAGCCATTGCGGTCCAGCAGCTCAAAAGGTTCAAAGTTCGTGTCGACAGCACCGGTCAGCCCGACGGCCTCCGCCGCGGCGGCTGGCGGCTCCCCGCCGCCCATCGTCAACTTCGGCCCGATTAGCCTGATCAACGGCAAGGTGCTGTTCTCAGACCGCTTCGTCAAGCCCAATTATTCGGCCGACCTCAGCGACCTGACCGGCAAGCTCAGCGCCTTTTCATCGGTGGCGCCCACGGTGCCGGGTACCACGGCCACCGTGCCCAACATGGCCGACCTCGAGCTGCGCGGGCGCGCCGAAGGCACGGCTTCGCTGGAAATCCTGGGCAAACTCAACCCGCTGGCCAAGCCGCTGGCGCTCGATATCAAGGGCAAGGTGCGCGACCTTGAGCTGCCGCCGCTGTCGCCGTACTCGGTCAAGTACTCGGGTTACGGCATCAACCGCGGCAAGCTCAGTGTGGACGTGGGTTATGTGGTGCAACCCGACGGGCGGCTTACCGCCACCAACAAGGTCATCCTGAACCAGCTCAGCTTTGGCGACAAGGTGGAAGAGCTCAGCACCGTGGGGTTTGCCGCCGGCAGCGCCGAGCTGGGCCCGGAGGCCAAAGCCGGCCTCGACAAAGTGGCCAAGGCACTGGCCGACCGGCCATCGCTGCGGCTCACCGTGGTGGGCACCAGCAGCGTCGATGCCGAACGCGACGGTTTTAAACGCGAGCGGCTCGACGCCCTGGTGCGCGCTGAAAAGCGCCGCGCCACGGCCAAAGAGGGCGGCACCGCGACGGCGGCGGTCAGCATCAGCCCGGCTGAATACCCGGCCTTGCTCAAGGAAGTCTACAAACGCGCCGACATGCCCAAGCCCCGCAACCTGGTCGGCCTGGCCAAAGACCTGCCCGTGCCCGAGATGGAAAAGCTGCTGCTGGCCGACATCAAGGTGAATGACGACGCCATGCGCGAGCTCGCCGTGCAGCGCGGCGTGGCGGTGAAAGACTACCTGGCTTCGCGCGATTTACCGCCTGAAAGGCTCTTTCTGGGGGCCGCCAAATCCGTGCCGCCGGAGGCCAAATGGACACCCCGCGCGGAGCTGAATTTGGCGATGCCGTAAAAACAGCGAAAATAGCGTCAGTGCTTTATTGATAAAGCTTTTATGGGGCCTTTGGGCCTGGGCGCGCAACACGGGTTGCGGCGCCGGCCCCCCATCCAATCCAACACCCGCTGCCGCCCGCAAAGTCCTCCATTCCCCGGGGAGCCTTGCGGCTGGTGGCACTTATTTTTTGACCTTGCGCTCCCATGTTTAAATCTTCCAAACCTGAAACCCCCGCCGTGAAAACGCCTACCACCAAGCAGGCTGAAGCCCATCCGCTGGACGGCCTGACCGGCGGCGCTTTCTCTGCGCCCACATCCGGTGAACGCACGGCGCGCATCCGCACCTGGCTGGCCACCGAGCCCACCGCCGAGCAGATGGCCGAGGTCTACAAAGACCTGGCCAACCGCGACAAGGGCGCCGCCAAGCCGCTGAAAGAAAAGCTCGACGAACTCAAGCGCAGCAAAGGCCAGGAAGCCGTGGCCGCCGAGTGGGCCGAAAAAGCCCAGGCGCTGCTGGCTGTGCCCAAGCTCAACCTGGCCGACGCCCTGGCCTGGCAGCGCGATGCTGCCAAGGCCGGCGCGCCGCTGTCCAAAGAGCCGCTGGCCGGCCTGAAGGTCCAGCTGGCCGACCGCGTCAAGACGATTGAAGACCTGCAGCACCGCACCCAGGTGCAGCGCGAAGCCGCCGTGCTGCTGGCCCAGCGTACCGAAGTGYTGTCGCTCAAGCCCTGGCGCGACGCTGAAGCGGCGCTGGAGTCCTTGCGCGGCGACGTCACGCATTGGCAGTCGCAAGCCGATGACATCACACACGACGCCAACTGGGCCAGTGTGGACACCAAATTCCCTCCGCTGCTCGACGCATCGCGCGCGCAGTTGCTGGCCGTGTGGGAAGCCTTCCAGGGCGCCCTTGCGCAGGCCCAGAAGGCTGCTGAAGACACTGCCGCACCGCTGCCGGCTGTGCCGGTGTGGGCCGACGAACTGCGCGCCGCACGCGGCCTGCCGCCTGCAGCGGGTGAGCAGCCCGCACGTGCGCCCAAGGCCAAGATCGACCCGGCCGTGCTCAAAGACATGCGCGAAAAATCTTCCGCCATCGTCCAGGAAGCGCTGGCACGGCTTGAGCACGAAGTCACCGAAGGCCATGGCAAGTCCACCCCCAAGGTGGCGGCCGACCTGCGTCATGCGCTCAAGGAACATATTCGCAACATCGACAGCAAGCTCGAAGCCGCTGCGCACGCCGCACTCACTGCGGCAGGTGAACTCGAAGGCTGGCAGCGCTGGCGCGCCGACCAGATCCGCGAAGAACTCGTCGTGAAAGCCGAGGCCCTGGTGGCCAAGCCGCTGGGCGGGCGCAAGCAACAGGAAGCCCTGCGCGCCATGCGCGAACAGTGGAAGACCAGTGACCAGGGCGGCACGCCCAACCACGCGCTGTGGAAGCGTTTTGACGACGCCTGCAACGAAGCACACAAGGTTGTTGAAGCCTGGCTGGAGAAGGTCAAAGAACAAAGCGAAACCGTCAAGGCTGAACGCAAGCTGCTGATTGATGAAGTGCAGGCGTGGGCCGAAGCCAACAAAGGCAATACCGACTGGAAGCACCACATCCGCAGCCTCAATGGCTTTGTCGAAAAATGGCGTGAAGCCGGCCATCTGGGTGAAAAGGCGTTTGCCGAAATTCAGCCGCAATGGAAAGCTGCGATGGATGCCGCAGATGCTCCGCTGACCGCTGCGCGCCATGACAGCATTGCACGCCGCAAGGCCATGATTGAAGAAGCCAATGTGCTGGGCGCCGAGCCGATGTTGCGCATCGACGCTGTCAAGTCGCTGCAACAGCGCTGGCAGCATGAAGCGCAGGCCGTGCCGATCGAGCGCAAGCAAGAGCAGAAGATGTGGGACGCTTTCCGCAAACCCATCGACGACGCTTTCCAGCGCAAGACCGCCGAACGCGAAAAAGCCGCCGCGGCGCTGGGCGAATACGACCGCATGGTGCTGGACGCCTCCAAGGCTGTGGAAGCCGCCACCGCCAGCGGCGATGTGCAGAAAATCCACGCGGCTGCCAAGGCGCTGGAAGCCATCGTGCGCGGGCAAGTGCCCGCACCGGCGTCAGCACCTGTTGCCGCCCCGGCAGCGCCATCGGTTGAGGCTGCACTGGCCGACATCAATGCCGCCCCCGTTGCAAAGGGCAATGAGGCTGCAGCCCAGGCAGAACCTGCGCAAGCAGCTACAGAAAACGTAGCAGATGCGCCCGCTGAGCCTGCGCCCGCACCAAAACCCGCGCCCAAGCCGGTGATCGCACGGCGCGGCGACGACCGACCGGGCATGAAGAAACCCGAGCCCGTAGCGGCCGGACGCGGCGGAAAGTTTGGCGACCGCAAAGACTCGCGCCCCGGCAGCAAGCCCGGCGGCCCGCGCCAGAGCACCGACAACAAGTTTGAGCCTTACCGGGAAGGCCGTGACGACCGCGGCCCGCGCAGTCATGATCGGGGAGACCGCAACGCACGCCCCGCGTTTGAAGAGCGTGGCCCACGCCTGGGCGATGCCGCCTTCCGTGCCCAGCGCGAAGCCTTTGACGCCGCCAACCAGGCGCTCAAAAAACTCGCGATGCAGGCGCACGGTGAAGTGCTGACGCACCTGCTGACAGCCTGGGAAAAGCGCGACCCGGCGCAACTGCCAAGCGCGCAGGACCTCGGCAAAGCCGTGGCGCCGGCCGTGCGCAACCGCTGGGTGCAGGCCGTCAGCACGCCCTCGGGCAAGGACGCTTCCGAAGCGCTGCTGCGACTGGAGATTGCCGCCGAGCTGCCCACGCCCGCCGAGCACATCAGCGCGCGCCGTATGCTGCAGCTGCAGTTGCTGACCAAGCGCAATGCCCCCGCACCGGCCGAGACCTGGGGTGAAGACACCGCCCAGGTGCTGGCCGCCGACTTTGACGCCGGCAACGCCAGGCGTGTGCAGAACGTGCTGAAGGCATTGCTCAAGCGATGACCGATTCGGCAGGCCCTGACGTAGCTGACGCAGTATTGCGGACGCAGCGCAGGGCCGCCCCAAGCAAGTCCAGCCCCCTCAGGGGGCAGCGCATTACACGAAGTGAAAAGCGTGGGGGCCAGGAAGACCGGCAACAGACGCTGGGCGAGGAAATCGCCAACAGTGTGAGCCACGGTGTCGCGCTGCTGGCTGCGCTGGTGTCGGCGCCTTTCCTGGTCATCGCCAGTGCGCGCGACGGCGATGCGCTCGATGTGGCGGCGGTCTGCGTTTTTGCCGCCACCATGGTGGTGCTGTATTTCACCTCGATGCTGTACCACGCCTTGCCTGCCATCCGGGCGATGCGTGCCAAGCGGGTGTTCCAGGTCCTGGACCACGGCGCCATCTACCTGCTGATTGCCGGCACCTACACGCCGTTCACGCTGGGCGTGTTGCGCGGGCCCTGGGGCTGGACGCTGTTCGGGCTGGTGTGGGCCATGGCGCTGGCCGGTGTGGCCGTCAAAGCCTTTGCGGGCGTGCGCTGGCCACGGCTGTCCACCATCCTCTATCTCGCCATGGGATGGATCGCCGTGATCGCCATCAAGCCGATGCTGCAGCTCATTCCGGGCTGGGGGCTTTTCTGGCTGGTGGCCGGTGGGCTTTTTTACACGCTTGGCGTCGGTTTCTTCGCCACCGATTCACGGTTGCGCTACGGCCACTTCGTGTGGCACCTGTTTGTCGCGGCCGGTACCGCCTGCCATGTTGTGGCGGTGCTGTATTACGCCGGCTGAAACTTCCGGTCTGCAACTGCTATTGAATACATAGCTGCTTGCGCCCGCCAGTATTGGGCTGCAAGCCAATTGTCTTTGTAAGTCCGCGGCGCAATGCCGTTCCGGCGCTCAGGAGGCTGCTTCAATCAGGTGGGCGATCCCGTCAAAGCCCAGCCGCCGCGCATGCTGCAGGGCGTTGAGTCCTTCCTGATCCACCAGCGCCGGGTTGGCCCCGGCTGCCAGCAGGCGCTGAACTACGGCGGTGTGGCCTTGCATGACGGCCAGGATGAGCGGCGTGCGGCCTGCCGTATCGGCTGCGTTGACGGGTGCGCCTTGCTGGAGCAGGCGCTCCAGTAGCTCCAGGCGTCCTGCACGGGCAGCGTCCTGCAGAGCCCCGGCCAGGCGGTTGGGCCCGGCACCCGCTTCCGCACGCGGTGCGCGGTATTGCAGGGCGCCTTCCTGCTTTTGTAGGGGCGCTACGGCGCGTGCTGCAGGCGCGGCCGCGCCAACCGCAGCAGGGGGGGGCGCGCCTGCAGCACGCGCAGCTGGCGCTGCGGCGGGCGTCTCCGCCTGCGATGGTGATGCCGACAGCGATCCGACCCCCATGCCCTCCATGTGCGGCGCCTGCCCGGGCCAGGGCTGCGCATTTTCCTGGATGGGGGCGACAGGTGCAGGAGCGGGCATGGCAGCGGGCGCTGGTGTGGCAAACGGCGCAGTTGAGGGCGCTGTGGTGTCCATTGGTGCCCTGGTTTCTTTTTTCCGCGTGGCTGGCTCATCCGCTGAAGGAGAGGCCACTGCCTTGTCCTGTGCCGGATGGGCCGGTGACTTCAAGGCCGGCTTGGCTGTTTCGGCAGACCGCTTCCGGGCGTCAGGTTCCGGTGTAGGCGTTTGCGGCGCTACAGGATCGGGAGTCGCGGCCATCGGTGGCGAAGCCGGTGGTGCTGTTCCTGTTGCTGCCGAAGGTGCCGCTGCCGGCGACGACTGCGCCGTAGGACTGGGCTGGCCAAACGCCAGTTCTTTTTCCTCGTCGGTGCCCCGGTCAAATTGCAGCACCAGCAGCCCCGTCAAGCCGGCGAGCGCAAGGCCTGCCAGCGCGGAGATTTTCCAGCGCGACTGGTTGGCTGCCGGGCGCTGCGCTGCATCGGTGTTGGCGACAGCTTGCGGCGCACCGGCCTGCTTGCCGGCTTCGATCACCATCTGCGCGTGGGCGCGCACGGCGTCACGCACATGCGCGCCGGGGCGGCGTGTGTCGTCTGCGCTGGCCTCCCGGTAGCGCTGCAGCAGCTCGTCGCCGTGCGGGCTGTGTTCAGGCTCTGTCATGCAAACTCCTGTAGCTGCTGGCGTAGGCTGTTCCGGGCATAGCGCAGGCGGCTCTTGGCGGTTTCAAAGCTGACGCCGGTTGCGGTGGCGATGTCTTCCACGCTCATGCCGGCTTCGGCTTGCAGCAGGAAGGCTTCGCGCTGTTCCAGCGGTAGCCGTTCCACCGCGGCGATCAGCGCCTCGGCCTGCTCGCTGGACTCCAATCGGCGCACCGGGCCGAAGCCCGAGTCGGCCGCCAGCGTATCGCCAAGGCCCAGGCCTTCTTCATCGTCGCCGCGTCCATCGATGCTGACATGCTGCTTTACCGTGCGGAAGTAATCGACCATCCGGTTGTGCGCCATGGTGAACAGCCACGTTTTGAACTTCGCTGTCACCGTATAGGTGGCGGCGCTGCGTGCCACGGCGAACCAGACATCCTGCAGCAGGTCGTCGGCCACCGCCTGTACCCGCACACTGCGAAACACATAGCGCCACACGCCCAGTTCATGCCGCGCATACAGCGCATCAAAAGCCGCCATGTCGCCGGCCGCATAACGCAGCATCAGCGATTCGTCGCTGTCTTCGTCGTCGGCTGTCGTCGTGGCGCTGGGCATGCGCCAGATTATCACTGCGCGGCGAGCGATCTTCCCCAAGGCAACAGACCGCCGCGTGGGGGTTCTTCATGCAAGCCTGAGCCGCAGGGCCGGCTTTGCCGGACTGCAGGCGGGYGGCCCCCTCGGGGGGCAGGAAGCTACACGAAGTGAGCGACCGTGGGGGCTCAATACCTTGGAGGGTCAGGTACATAAGACGGGTTTCCTGACTGCGGGAACGGATCAGGGATGGGGTTGCGCGCCACGGGTTCGCGGATCACGCCGCTGGCGATCAGGTTCTCGCGGCTGTCGTAGCGGATGCGGATGACCTCGTTGGGCTGTGTTTGCAGGCGCGCGAAGGTGGTCTGTGACACCAGTGAGTTTTCCCGTGCGCCGTGGCCTGTGCCGAGCCTGGCGGCAGGCAGGGGTGTAGACGGCAGCCTTCTAACCCGGTCTTCGGACAAGGCAGAAGCTTCCGCGCTGYCGCTGCCGCTGGCGCGGTCGGCCAGCGCGGATTTTCCGGCGGTGGATGATTCCGCCAAAGGTGCCGGTGAGGCTGATGAAGGTGAAGGGGCGTTTCGAAATCCCAGCGATGCATCGGCTTCGCGTTCCTTACGGCTGGAATAGGCGGGCGTCTGGGCGACCGGCTCGGGAGCCTGCTCCCTGAAGAGCGCCACACCGATCACGCCGACGTTGCCTGGCCTGCCGGTGCGGCCGGCGTACGAATCCCCGAGTGCGGAAAATTCAAATGCTGCGATCTCACTGCTGCTTTTGCGCCAGCCGGTGACCTGGTACTGCTGCCAGGGCGAAAACACATAACCGGTCTGGTCCCAGGCGGCGGTTTCGCCGCTCAGCACATTCACGCCGTCGACGGCGGTTACGGCCAGCACCCGTTCACCGAGCTTGTTGCGCACGGCGATGGCGTATTTGGCGCCGTACTGGCCGGCCACCCAGTATTCGCCGCGGTGGTGGTACAGCGGCAGCGTGGCGCCGGTGTTGCGGTCAATCACGGTCACATCGGCCAGCCGGCCGACGGCCTGCGCGGGAAGGGCGGTCATGGTGAGGATGGCCAGCAGGATCGAAGAGGCAAGAAGAGGGGTTTTCACGTGAGCTCCAGAAAGTGGTGGAGCCCATTGAAACGAAGGGGCGAGGGAAACGGGGTTAAGCCGGCCTGAAAAGAACCAAATCGGGCCGGCCGGTTGCTATGTATTTGATAGCTGCTTGCGCTTGGCCAGATTGGGCTGAGGGGTGATTTCCCTTGTGGAAATTGTCAACCCGGCGCGCCAGGCGGCCGGAAAGCCGGCCGCGGCTTACTTCGGCATGAAAAACTTGTCGAACAGCACGGTCAGGGGCGCGAAGTCCTGCGTGAAGCGTGTGCGGTTCACAAAATAGGCTTCGCACGCCACGGCAAAAAATTCGGCCGGTGACCTGGCGCCATAACTGTCCAGCCATGGCGGCTCGGCGCCGAAGCGTGTGGCCATGGCGACTTTTTCGCAGAACCCGTCGTAAGCCGGCTGCATGACCGCATGCCACGAGGTGAGGGCACTGCGCGTGGGCAAGGGTGGGCAGCCGTCGGCGGCGCCGTCGCGCATGTCGATCTTGTGGATGAATTCGTGAATTACCACGTTGTGGCCGTGCTCGGCCGACTCGCCCGCGCCGGCCACGTCCTGCCAGCTCAGGGTGACGGGGCCGCCCTGCATGGCTTCGCCCAGCAGTTCTTCGCTGTAGTGGTGCACCACGCCGGCCTGGTCGGTGACCTGGCGGCGCGCCAGCATGGCGCCGGGGTGAACCACGATGCCCTTGAAATCGTCATACCAGCGCAGGCCCAGGTGCAACACCGGCAGGCAGGCCTGTGCGGCAATCGCGACCGCCATTTCATCGGTGACTTTCAGGCCGTGTGCGCCGGTGAATTCCTTTTGCTTCAGGAATTTGTCGGTCAGTGCGTTCAGCTCCTGCAGCTCGGTGACCGGCCGCCGGGCCAGAAAAGGGAACTGCAGCAGGGTGTCCATCCACAGGGTTTCCGGGATGGTTTTGGCAGGGGCTTTGGAGCCGCCAAGTGTTCGTAACCAGTTCAGCATGGGATGAAGGTTGTGGTTAAGCGAAATGAAACAAGGGTCAGCACAGCGCAATCCTTTGCAGCCCATCTGCGGTCAGGCGCAGCACTTCTGCGCGCGGCGCCGGGGCGCCCAGGTCCCAGTCGCTGAGCACCACGCGCGACAGGCCGCCGCCCAGGTCATGCACGGCAGGCTTGTGCGTGTGGCCATGAATCAGCGTGCGGGAATTGGCCGCCTGCAGCCACTGGCGCGCGGCCTGGGTGTCGACGTCGGCATATTGTGCGCCGGACTTCTTGCGTGCTTCGCTTTGCTCGCGCAGCCCGCGCGCAATCGCCTGGCGTTCGGCCAGCGGCCTGGCCAGGAAGGCGCGCTGCCATTCGGGGCTGCGGACCTGGCTGCGAAAGTTCATGTAGTCGACATCGTCCAGGCACAAGGCGTCACCATGCGACAGCAGCCAGCGCCGCCCGGTGCCGGCGGGAAAAACCAGCACGGTCGGGTCTGCCAGCAAGGTAGCGTTGCACAGGTCCATCAGGGCCTGGCCCACCAGGAAGTCACGGTTGCCGTGCATGAAAAACAGGGCCAGCCGGCCTGCAGCATTGCCCATGGCCTGCACGCAGCGCGCGTCAAAGCCGGCGGCAGGATCGAGCAGGTCGCCGTCCACAGCGTCGTCACCGACCCAGACTTCAAACAGGTCACCCAGGATGAAGACCGCGTCGGCCGGCGTGGTTTCAAGGTAGTGCTGCCAGGCCGCAAAAGTAGCCGGCTCCGAGGCCTGCAAATGCAGGTCGGAAATGAAGTCGACCGTGCGCCACACGGGCGGGGCCGGCAGCTCCGCCATGGGGGGCACGGCCTGGGGGGTGTTCACCGGCTGGATTTCGGCAAGCGCGGCCCGAAAGGGCACTCAGGCCACTGCAACGGCTTTTTGGATGATCACGTCTTCCATCGGAACGTCGTCATGGAAGCCCTTGCGGCCGGTCTTGACGGCCTTGATCTTGTCGACGACATCGGCGCCGGCCACTACCTTGCCGAACACGGCATAACCCCAGCCCGATGCGTTCGGTGCGGTGTGGTTCAGGAAACCGTTGTCGGCCACGTTGATGAAGAATTGCGAGCTGGCCGAGTGCGGTGCATTGGTACGCGCCATGGCCACGGTGTAGTTGTCGTTCTTCAGGCCGTTGTTGGCTTCGTTCTCGATTTCGCCGTCGGTAGGCTTTTGTTTCATGCCCGGTTCAAAGCCACCGCCCTGCACCATGAAGCCCGGGATCACGCGGTGAAACACTGTGTTGGCGTAATGGCCCTTGTTGACGTAGTTCAGGAAGTTGGCAACGGTCTTGGGTGCCTTGGCGGCGTCGAGCTCCAGCGTGATGACGCCGTATTCGGCGATGTGGAGGTCTACTTTGGGATTGCTCATGATGGTGTCCTGTAGGGCTGTGTCAATTAATTGACGAGGGTTGCTGATTTGATGAGGACGGGCGTCTTGGGAACATCCGTCGGGAAGGGGCCGCCGGCGCCGGTGGGCACGGCCTTGATCTTGTTCACGACGTCCATGCCGCTGACGACCTTGCCGAATACGGTGTAGCCAAAGAGCTGGGGTGCGTTGACGAGCTGGGCGCGCGGGGTGTTTTCATAGACGCGGCCCTGGTATTCAAACTTCGGAACCGGGTCTCCGGGGGGAATCACCGTGGGGTTCAGGAAGTCGTTGTCCTTTACGTTGATGAAGAACTGCGACGACGCGGAATTGGGATCGTTGGTGCGCGCCATGGCGAGCGTGCCGACCACGTTTTTGGGCCCACCCTTGGCGAGCGCCTCGCGGCCTTCATGCGGCACCGGCGGGCGGGTTTTCTTCTCGGCGTAGGTGGCGTCGTAGCCGCCGCCCTGCACCATGAAGTTGCTGATCACGCGGTGGAAAATCGTGCCGTCATAGTGTTTGTCCTTGACGTACTGCAGGAAATTTTCAACGGTCTTGGGCGCCTTGTCGGGATAGACCTCGACCACGAAGTCGCCTTCACTGGTGACGAATTTGACCTTCGGCGCGCTTTGCGCGAGCGCCGGGCCGGCCAGGAGGGCCACGCCCGCCGCCGTCACTGCTGCGAGTGTGGCGCGGCGCAAGGGAGAAAACGCCGCAAGCGCCGCAAACGTCATGTGAACTGCCATCAAATGGTTCCTTCGAAAAATATCTTCCACTGGGTTCCCTGGCGGATCCAGTACTGGCGCTTGGTGCGGCCGGTTTTGGCGCCCTTGATCAGTTCGCCAAAGGTTACCACCATCGTGTCGGTGCTGTCGGTCCAGCGCAGGTAAGACACGTCCTTGAGCAGGATGTCGCGCCCACCGAGTTGCTTGAGCTCACTTTGCAGCAGCGGCGTCCATTCGGCCAGCGTCTTGCCGTAACTTGTGAAATCGGGTGTGTACCAGGTTGTAAGTTTGGCCATGTCGCCGCTGGACTTGGCGTGGTGCCAGCTTTGCAGCGCGGTTTCGAACGACCGGGTGTCGGCCGCCAGGGATTGCGGCGCCACCCATTTGAGGCTGTGGGCAATCACGACGGGCGTGCTGCGCACCTCGACGGTGCGGATGATGCGCTCCAGGTCGGGGTTGGCCAGCACGACGCATCCGTCGGTGGACAGCGGTGCCCGGGAAAACTGCGCCGGTGGTGTCCCGTGCAGCCAGATGCCGCCGCCGGTCTTGCCGCGCTTGACGTCGAGCTGGTTGGGGTAGTTGATGGGCAGTGCGCCCGAGCCGTAAAAGTCGCGCAGCGATTTGGGGTTCAGGTTGCTGGTGATGTAGTAGACGCCGACCGGCGTGCGCAGGTCGCCTTCGACGGATTTTTCAATGCCGGATTTTCCAACCGAGATGTAATAGTCCGCCACGAGTTTGAGGCCCGCGCTGGTGTTTTCAAACAGGTAAAGGCGTGACCTGGACGCATCGACGGCAATGGCGTGTTTGTTACGCGATGACAGCACCAGGAATTGCGACGGTACCAGGCCTGGGGCGGGCCGCTCGCGCAGCGCGCGCAGGCGCAGCAGCGACTCCTGCCGCAACTCGGCCAGCAGGGCTGCAGCAGTCTTGGCAGCGGCATCCGGAACGTCGCCGGGCGTGCGGACAGGGCGTGTAAAGCCGGCCAGCAAGTCGCCGTAAACCAGTTGGGCCAGCTGGAAGTTGGGGTGGTCCTTCACGAGGCCTTCGGCCTTGCGCAGGGCTTCGCGCGAATTCGCCTGGCCGATCAGTTTGTAGATTTCAATCAGCCGGGCTTCCGCTTCGCCGCCGCGCGCCTCATGCGGGGCGGGGGCTTTTGCCGGGGCGGGCCGCTTGGTTGTGTGCGCGCGGGTTTCGGCCCGCGCAGGCGAAAAGGCCAGCGCCAGGCACGGTGCGATGAAGAGAAGCGTTGCGGCCGCTTTTTTCATGCGGGCTTCCACGAAAGTTTGCCGGCCAACACAGACGGACAGGAACAGGCTGAACAATGCACTTGGGTCAGGCCGGCCGCCAGCGATCAGCCGCCTGTGGATTCCTTGACGATGACCCAGCGATCACCGGCCTTGGCCATCTCCAGCGTCTTGCGGCTGGAAATATTGATGGAGTCGGCGCTGTAGTCCTGCTTGAACCTGGCCGTGGCCTTGGCGCCCTGTACGGCGATGGCCAGGTCGGAGAGCTTGACGCTGATGCGCGACTTGCCGACGATGCGCGCGCGGCGGTCTTCTTCCCAGGCCTTGCGTGCCTGCTTGCCGGGCGGCGCAAAGTTCTGGCCGTAGCTGCTGAGGTAGCCGTTCATGTCCTTGTCGGACCAGGCCTGGGCCCAGCTGCGCACGGCTGCTTCGACTTCTTTTTCGGTGCCTGCGACGGCAGCCGGTGCTACGGGTGTTGCCGGCGGCGCGGCAGGAGCAGGCGCTGCGGCCACCGGGGCTGCCGGCGCTGGCTTGGCAGCCGCTGCGGGAGCCGCAGGGGCCGTTGTGGCCGGGCCAGACGTCGGTGCGCCGGCAGCCGGCTTCGTCGGGCTTTTTGATTCGGCGGAGAACAGGGTGCGGATCAATGCCAGCTTGGGCGGAACGGCAGCGTTGCCGCCGTCGAGTTGCAGGGCCTTGCTATAGGCCTGGCTGGCGAGCCTGGCGTAGACGTCGCCCAGGTTTTCATGTGCGGTGGCGTAGCTGGGGTTGGTCCGGATCGCCATTTCAAGCGCCGCCCGGGCCTTGTCGAACTGGCTCTGGCCGGCATACAGCACGGCCATGTTGTTGTAGGGCTCAGGCAGCTCGGGGTAGTCTTCGGTGATTTTGGTGAAAGTTGCGATGGCCTCGTTTGTCTTGCCGGTCTCGGTCTGGATCACGCCCTTGAAGAAACGCATTTGCGGGTCGCGCGGCTTGCCGGCGAGGTACTGGTCAACCTTGGCCTGCGCCTCGGCATACTGGCCGGCACGMATCAGGCGGCTGACGTCGGCGTAGTCGTCGGCATGGGCCACGGACACCGACAGGGTGACCGCCACGGCCWGCATGCGCAGGGAGGCGGACAGCGGATTGCGTGTAAGGAAGTTTGGCGTGGGCATGGCACTCTCGCGATTTGTTTTAAAGCCCCCGGTGCTGTTTTGGCAGCCGTTGGGCGGAAAGTCAACATAAACAGCCAGGCTTTTCAGGGCGCCCCGGGAGCCGCTGAACGTTGTCGGACGGGCTGGATATACTGGGCGATTGTAACTGAGGGGGGTATAGTTCATGGCCCCCAGAATTCCGTACTTTCCGTTTTTATCGCACGTTTTCGCGTGTACGCCGAATGGCCCTTGCCCGCCTGCGGCGTCCGTGAGATAAAGCTTCTTTCCTTTGCCTGACCACCGGCTGCTTCCGGCCGATGCCAGGCCCCCGCAGCATAATTTTCATGAGCCTTCGCATTTACAACACGCTGTCGCGTGCCGTGGAAGAATTTTCCCCGCTTGATCCCGGCCATGTGCGCATGTATGTGTGCGGAATGACGATTTACGACCTCTGCCACATCGGCCATGCGCGCATGATGATGGCGTTCGACGTGGTGCAACGCTGGCTCAAGGCAAGCGGCCTGAAGGTTACGTATGTGCGCAACATCACCGACATCGACGACAAGATCATCAGGCGGGCGGTT
>NZ_JBFUCA010000055.1:0-13309 GCF_056405475.1 Polaromonas sp. P1_G4 | reverse complement strand
GTCTTTATGAGCTGCTGACCGTCACGGAAGGCTTCAAGGAAAAAGTCTCGAAAGAGCCCAATATCGATGCGCTGCGCCGCCAGGCGGTCAGTGAAGGTATGCGCCCGCTTCGGTTGGCCGGCGCGTTGAAAGTGGCAGAGGGCCTGACAACCATCGAGGAAATTTTGGCCTCCACCCCGCCTTTGGCCTGAGTCCTTGGGCCTTTTACAACGGCCGGCCCGTTGTAAGCAAGAGGTAAGCCAAAAGATTACGAAAGGTAAGTGAAAGCCACATGGCGGGGGCCGGGTGATTGAATGCACAATCCACCGATTCTTTCTTTTATATATGTATTGAGGAGACAGCCGTGAATATCAAGAGTCAGAAAGACTTTTTCTCCGGCCTCATGTTCATGGGCGTCGGTGTGGCGTTCGCATGGGGGGCAACCACCTACAACGTGGGTGAGGGTGCCCGTATGGGACCGGGTTACTTCCCCCTCATGCTGGGTATTTTGATGACTGTTCTGGGGGCCGCGATCACTTTCAAGGCACTGGTCGTGGAAACCGTGGGCGGCGACAAGATCGGCAAATGGGCCTGGAAGCCCCTCTCCTTCATCATCCTGGCCAATCTGCTATTCGGCATTTTGCTGGCCGGTTTGCCGAGCATCAAGATTCCAGCCATGGGCATGATCGTGGCGATTTATGCGTTGACCTTCATTTCCAGCATGGCTGAAGAAGGCTGGAAGGTCAAAAACACTTTCATTCTTGCGACGGTGCTGGCCATCGGCAGCTACCTCGCTTTTGTCGTTCTGCTCAAGTTGCAGTTCCCGGTCTGGCCATTCTTTATCGGCTAAGGAGAATAAAAAATGGAATTGCTGTCTCACCTGTCGATAGGCTTTGGCGTGGCATTCACGCCCATCAATTTGTTGTACTGCCTGATCGGCTGTATTTTGGGCACCCTGATTGGGGTTCTGCCGGGCATTGGCCCCGTGGCTACGATCGCCATGCTGTTGCCGGCCACCTATGCGCTGCCACCCGTGTCGGCGCTGATCATGCTGGCCGGTATTTATTACGGCGCCCAGTACGGTGGCTCCACCACCGCCATTCTGGTGAACCTGCCGGGGGAATCMTCTTCAGTGGTGACCTGTATTGACGGGTACCAGATGGCAAGAAAAGGCCGGGCCGGGCCCGCGCTTGCCGCGGCAGGCCTGGGATCTTTCTTTGCCGGTTGCGTAGGCACCTTGATACTGGCCGCATTTGCGCCGCCGCTGACCGAATTGGCCTTCAAATTCGGCCCTGCTGAATATTTTGCCCTGATGGTTCTGGGCCTGATCGGCGCCGTGGTGCTGGCTTCCGGCTCGCTGCTCAAGGCGATTGCCATGATCGTGCTGGGCCTGCTGCTGGGCCTTGTCGGCACTGACGTGAATTCCGGCGTGGCCCGCTTCAGTTTTGACATTCCCGAACTGACCGACGGCATCGGCTTCGTGACCATCGCCATGGGTGTGTTCGGTTACGGCGAAATCATCAGCAACCTGGCGCAGCCTGAGCATGAGCGCGAGGTGTTCACCGCCAAGGTGTCGGGCCTGTTCCCGACCAAGGAGGACTTCAAGAACATGTTGCCGGCCGTGCTGCGCGGTACCTTCCTGGGTTCTGCACTGGGCATTTTGCCGGGAGGTGGCGCGCTGCTCGCGGCCTTCGCTGCCTATGCACTGGAAAAGAAGATCAAGTCGAAGCCGGGCGAGGTGCCTTTCGGCCAGGGCAACATCCGCGGCGTGGCCGCACCCGAGTCGGCGAACAACGCCGGCGCGCAGACGTCTTTCATTCCGTTGCTCACTTTGGGTATTCCACCCAATGCCGTGATGGCCTTGATGGTGGGCGCCATGACGATCCACAACATCCAGCCCGGCCCCCAGGTCATGACCAGCAACCCCGAACTGTTCTGGGGCCTGATCGCCTCAATGTGGATCGGCAACGCGATGCTCGTGATCCTGAACCTGCCGCTGATCGGCATGTGGATCAAGCTGCTGACCGTGCCTTACCGCTACCTGTTCCCGGCCATCGTGCTTTTCTGCGCGATTGGCGTGTATTCCACCAACAACAACACCTTCGACATCTGGATGGTGGGCATCTTTGGTGTGATCGGCTACATGTTCGTCAAGCTCGGCTGCGAACCAGCTCCCTTGCTGCTGGGCTTCATCCTGGGCCCCATGATGGAAGAGAACCTGCGCCGGGCCCTGCTGCTTTCGCGCGGCGACTGGAGCGTGTTTGTGACGCGTCCGCTGTCGGCCGGGCTGCTGGGAGCTGCCTTGCTGCTGCTGGTCATCGTGTTGCTGCCGAGCATCAAAAACAAACGGGAAGAAGCTTTCGTCGAGGAATAATCGACAGGAGCCGGCGCGAAAGCGCATGCGAAAAAAGGCACCTTCGGGTGCCTTTTGTTTTGCCTGTTTGCCACATAGTCGGCGCTCAAAATCGTTGCACAATGGCCAGATGAAACGTAGACATATTATTTCCCTGGCTGCGGCTTCCGCCGTAACTTTCGCGGGCCCCGCCATGGCCCAGAACTACCCGTCCAAACCCATTCGCATGATCGTGCCGTTTCCGGCAGGCGGTGCGACGGACATCCTGGCACGGGCCCTGTCGCAAAAGCTGGGCGAGAAAATCGGCCAGACGGTCGTGGTCGAAAACCGGCCGGGCGCCGGCGGCACGATAGGCGCCGATGCGGCGTCCAAATCGCCTGCTGACGGCTACACGCTGCTGCTGGCGACTTCAAGCACCCACAGCATCGGGCCGGCCGTCAACTCCCGAATTCCCTACAACGCGGAAACCGACTTCACGCCGATTGCCTATGTGGCAAGTTCACCCAACGTGGTGCTGGTGCCCAACACGTCGCCGGCAAAGTCCATGGGCGAATTTATCGATCATGCACGCAAGAACCCCGGGCGTTTGAACTACGCGTCCAGCGGCAACGGCACCATCATCCACTTGATGAGCGAGTACTTCAAGGCGCAATCGGGGACCTTCATCCTGCACATCCCTTACCGCGGTACGGCGCTGGCCATGCCGGACCTGATCAGCGGCAAGATCGACGTGCTGTTCGACTCCTTCGTCACCGGCATGCCGCATGTGAAGGATGGAAAGCTGCGGGTCCTTGCGGTCACCAGCCTCAAACGCACGGCGCTCGCTCCCGATCTGCCAGCGGTGGCGGAAACCCTGCCGGGCTTTGAGTCGGTCACCTGGTTCGGGGTTTACGGCCCCAAAGGCATGGCGCCAGACCTGGCAGGCAAGGTCAACCAGGCCGTGAACGCAGCCCTGGCCGATGCCGATGTGAAAGACCGCTTTGCCAGGCTGGGCGCGGAACCCACGGGTGGCACGCCGCAGGCCTTTGCGGCCATGGTGAAGACGGACACGGCCAGGTGGAAGAAAATCATTGTCGAGCGGAAAATCAGCGCCGATTGATGCCTTTCACCGCATCGCGCCGCCTGGTCGTGACGATGCYGGTCAGTTTGACTTCCCGCCTGCGGTTGCACACCGTGACCGCCGGCACCCATTTTTTCTTTGCCTTGCCTTCAACAGGTGACCCATGAATTTCAACTACAGCAACCCCTACACCTCCACCCGCCTGCCGCTGTTTGCCCGCAACGTTGTTTCGACTTCGCACCCATTGGGCGCACAGGCCGGTTTGCGCATGATGCTCAAGGGCGGCAATGCAGTAGATGCCGCGATCGCTGCTGCAGCCGCCATGACCATCGTCGAGCCTGTCAGCAACGGCCTGGGCAGCGATGCTTTCTGCATCCTCTGGGACGGCAAGGAACTGCATGGACTGAATGCATCGGGCCGCGCGCCGCAAAGCTGGACGCCGGATTACTTCAAGCGCAAATACGGCAGCGATGCGCAGACGCCTCCCAAGCGCGGCATGGATTCCGTGAGCGTACCGGGCGCGGTGGCCGGCTGGGTAGCCTTGAGCGAGCGTTTCGGCAAGCTGCCCTTCGCCGACCTGATGGAGCCTGCGATTGAAATCGCCGAGCGCGGCTATTTGTTGCCGCCCGTGGTGCAGCAGAAGTGGGCGGCTGCTACGGAGGAGTTGAAGTCGCAGCCAGGTTTTTCCCAATCTTTCCTTCCCTGGGGCCGGGCGCCGAATGTTGGTGAGCTGTTCCAGTTCAAGGCCGCGGCCAAAGCGCTGCGTTCGATTGCGCAAACCAGGGGCACGGCGTATTACGGTGGCGCCATTGCCCAGGCCATCGAAAAATTCTCCGCACAAAACGGCGGCAGCATCACCGCCAAAGATTTTGAAAGCTACAAGCCGGAATGGGTCAAACCCATCGGCAAGGAGTACCGGGGCTATACCCTGCACGAAATTCCGCCGAACGGGCAGGGCATTGCGGCGCTGATTGCGCTGGGCATCCTTGATAAGTTCGATGTGGCCGGGCTGCCGGTTGACGGCGTGGATTCGCAGCACCTGCAGATCGAAGCCATGAAGCTGGCATTTGCCGATATTTACCGGTACGTGGCCGAGCCCTCGTCAATGGAGGTGACGGCCGAGCAAATGCTCGATGACGCGTACCTTGCATCCCGTGCCAAACTCATCGACATGAAAAAGGCACAGGACTTTGGCGCGGGCAACCCCGTCAAGGGTGGAACGATCTACCTGACGGCGGCCGACGAGAACGGCATGATGGTGAGCTTCATCCAGAGCAACTACATGGGTTTTGGTTCGGGCTGCGTCGAGCCGGAGTTCGGCATCAGCCTGCAGAACCGCGGACACGCCTTCAGCCTGCAGACGGGCGCCAACCAGGTCGCGCCTGGCAAGCGGCCTTTCCACACCATCATTCCGGCCTTCCTCAGCAAGGACGGCAAACCCGTGATGAGCTATGGCGTGATGGGCGCGAACATGCAACCGCAGGGCCACATGCAGACACTGGTGCGCATGCTGGACTACGGCCAGAGCCCACAGGTGGCTTGCGATGCGCCGCGCTGGCGCTACAACGCCGGCCTGGAGATCAATGTGGAGGCCACGATGGACCCGAGTACCGTGCAGGGCCTTGCCGACCGTGGCCACCGTATGGAAGTCATCAACGACTCCTACCAGGACTTCGGCGCTGGTCAGTTCATCTGGCGTGCCGGCAATCCCAAGGTCGAGGGTTATGTCGCGGCAAGCGATCCACGCCGTGACGGCCAGGCCGTGGGTTTCTAAGCAACCACCTTGACCGATACGCCCGACACATCCGATATAAAAATGCCTGCAGACCAAGCAGGTCATGCGCAAGCAGCTACCAAAAGCATAGCGCCCGGCTTGCTGCTCGCCACTTTCGGAGCGATTGCCTTCAGCGGTAAAGCCATCATCGTCAAGCTGGCCTATCGCTACGGCGTCGACGCCGTCACGCTGATCATGTACCGCATGCTGTTTGCGCTGCCCATCTTTGCGGTGATGGCGTGGTGGGCCAGCCGGGGCAAGGCGCCGCTGACGCGCAAGGACTGGCTGGGCGTGCTCTGGCTCGGTTTTACCGGCTACTACCTCGCCAGCTTCCTGGACTTCGCTGGCCTGGCATTTATCAGTGCCTCGCTGGAGCGGCTGATCCTCTATCTCAATCCCACGCTGGTGTTGCTGCTGGGCCTGGTGTTGTACAAGCGCCGAGTTGGCGCGCTGCAAATTGTCGGCATGGCCATCAGCTATTGCGGTGTGGTGCTGGTGTTCGGTCACGAGATCACGCTGCAGGGTGCGGACGCTGCCTGGGGTGCGCTGCTGGTGTTCCTGAGCGCGGTGAGCTACGCGCTTTATCTGGTTTACAGCGGTGAGATGGTCCGGCGGCTCGGCTCATTGCGCCTGGTGGGGCTGGCTACCACCGTGGCCTGCCTGTGTTGCCTGCTGCAGTTTGTGTTGCTGCGTCCCATGAGCGCGGCAGCCGTGGCGCCGGAGGTAATCTGGCTGTCACTGCTCAATGCCACGCTGTGCACGGCTGCACCCGTGCTGATGGTGATGATGGCGATCGAGCGCATCGGCGCCAGCATGGCCGCGCAAACCGGCATGGTGGGCCCGATGTCCACCATCCTGATGGGTGTGCTGATTCTGGGTGAGCCGTTCACGGCCTGGGTGGCGGCGGGGACGGTTTTAGTCATCGCCGGAATATTCGTCTTTACCAGAACCAGATAGCCCCCACGGTTGCTCACTTCGTGTAGCCTGCGGCTTCTCCCTGCCCCTTTTCATTACCCAGGGGCCGCTGCGCCTGCGGTCTGGCAAAGCCAGTCCCGCGGCCCCGGTTGGTGAAGAAGTGCCGCCGTCGTAGGCCCGTTACGTCCTAGTTCGTTTTCTTGCCGGTAGTGCGCGTGGGTGCGGGTGCCTGCGCGGTAGGCCGGCGGTTCGAAGCGCTCATTCGCTGCGCTACCGTGACGGACGGCTGGCCCGCGTAAGCATCGAGCCGGTTACCCATGGCCTGCTCAAGCTGGTTCAGGCGAACCTGTGCCGGTGGATGGGTGCTGAGCGACAGGGCGAATAGCGCATCGTCAGGCGCTGCGCTGCGCAGTTGCTGCAGCACCGCCACCAGGCCGTAGGGATCGAACCCTGCGCGCGCGGCGAGAGCCACGCCGGTACGGTCGGCGTCAAACTCGTCCTGCTGGTCCAGCCCCTTGGTGTACATGTTCTTGCCCAGCGCCAGCAACTGCGACGACACCAGGCCGCCCAGGTCGTTCTTCAGCTGAGAGCTGATCACCTGCGTCAGAAGGCCGGCGCGTGCCGCCTTGTTCATGGCGATCAGGTGGTGCTTGGCTGTGACATGGGTGATTTCATGGGCCAGGATGCCGGCCAGTTCGCTTTCGTCCGCCACGCGGTCCATCAGGCCCTTGGTGACGAAGACATAACCGCCTGGCGTGGCAAATGCGTTGAAGCCGGGGTCGTCGAGGATGGCGAAGGTCCAGGGCAGGTCGGGCCGCGATGACTGCAGGCTGATCCAGCGGCCCAGCTGGTTGATATAGCGCTGCGCGGCCACGTCAGGATAGAGCGGTTTGCTGCCCAGTAGCACGGCGGCCAGTTGCTGGCCGATCTGGATTTCACGTGGTTCGTCAATCTGATCCAGCGACTGCGACAACAGCTGGAACAGGTCACCACCTTGGGCCGCCTGCTGTCCGCCCGGTGTAAGGCTGGCGCCCAGCAACGCGCCGGCCAGACCGGCCGCTGAGTTGGGTTGCGCGGGGGCGGGCTGCGCCGGCTGGTTCGGGCGTATCAGTGACTGGAACAGGCCGCCCAGCGCCTTGCCCGCATCCTGGGCATGAGCGCCCAGAGGGAGCAGGCCGGCCAGCAGGGCCAATGCAAAAACCGCATGGCGTGCGGGCGTTGCCAGTGTTTGGAGGGTGTGAAGATTCATTGCGCTGCCTCTTGTCTTGTTTTTAGCCGCCGTATTGTTCGGTTCTGGTGCTGGGTGTGGCAGCCGGCGGTGTGGGTGTGGGCAGGGGATCGACCTGCCGGACGTTCAGCGAGGCACCGCCCGCGAACTGCCTGGCTTGCGCAGCGTTCGCACGGTTGGCGTCGGCTTGCGCCACGGCCGCCAGGTTGGGAACGGCATTGGCCAGGTCTTCCGCACCCAGGCCGCGAATGCCGACGGTGGATGTGGCAACTGCGCCGCCCGGCGCCTGTGCGCTGCCCTTGTTGAAAAAGCTCGAGAGGCTGCGCAGTGCACCGGTGCCGGCACCGGCCTGCGAGCTGGGGGCCGTGATGTCAAACATGTGCACCCAGCCGCTGGTGCCGTCGGCAGTGCGGACCTTGATCCACGCGCCGTTGCGCTCGCCCAGCCGGGTCACCGAGGTTTGAACCGGCAGCGGGGCCAGGCTGCGGGCCGATTCGCCCGGACCTTCGCGCAGTTGGGCTGCGCGCTTGATCAGTACGGCCTCGCCTTGCGGCTGGGCCTGTGCCGCCGCACTGAAAACCAGCATGGATGTGAGCAGGGGAGCGATAACCATTCCCGCCTGCATTTTGTATTTACTCAGTATCATGAGCCGCTCTCCCCCGTGGTTGTAATGAGGAATTATTATGGATTTGGGTATTGCAGGCAAATGGGCGCTGGTCTGCGGYGCCAGCAAGGGTTTGGGTCTGGGTTGCGCCGAGGCGCTGGTGCGCGAAGGCGTGCATGTGCAGATCGTGGCCCGCGGCGAAGAAACGCTGAAGGCCGCGGCTGAAAAACTGAAGGCGGACAAGGCCAAACCCGCGGGCACCAGCGTTCAGTATGTTGCCGCCGACATCACCACGCCCGAAGGCCGCGCCTCGGTTTTTGCGCTGCGCAAGGACTTCGACATCGTGGTGACCAATGCCGGCGGTCCCCCGCCCGGCGACTTCCGCGACTGGGACCGTGATGCCTGGCTCAAGGCGGTGGATGCCAACATGCTGACCCCCATTGAACTGATCAAGGCCACGGTCGACGGCATGGCGGCACGCGGCTTCGGGCGCATCGTCAACATCACTTCCAGTTCGGTCAAGTCGCCCATCGACATCCTGGGCCTGTCCAACGGCGCGCGCAGCGGGCTGACCGGCTTCGTGGCCGGCGTGGCACGCACCAAACTCGCGGCGCAGGGCGTCACCATCAACAACCTGTTGCCGGGCGCCTTCGACACCGACCGCCTGCGCGGCACCATGAGCGGCGCGGCGCAAAAAACCGGTCAACCTCTTGAGGCCATCATGGACGCGCGCCGCAAGAACATCCCGGCCCAGCGCTTCGGCACGCCCGAAGAGTTCGGCGCCATCTGCGCTTTCCTGTGCAGCATGCATGCCGCCTACATGACAGGGCAGAACGTGCTGGCCGACGGCGGGGCCTATCCGGGCACCTATTGAGCATTAAGCGCCCGCCCTTGAGCCTGGACTACCTCCACTTCGATTACGCGGAAGACGGTGACGGCACGGGCACGCTGGAGGCTGTAGCGTCAACCTGGCCCGAGCAGGTGCAGGCCGCGCACGCCGAGGTCGTCCAGGTGCTGGCGTGGGCGCATGCGGAATTCCCCGGGCGGCGCGGCCCGCTCGAGGAAGGCTTTGACTGGGACTACGACCTGCATGGCATGCAGGAGATGACGGCACCCGAGGCCTTGCGCTATGACGAGGCAGCACATCGCCTGAAGGTGGAAGCCGGCACGCCCGGCAAGCCGCGGCACACGCTGACCCTGTCGTTCAGCGGGACCGCGGAGTTTTGCGATGCGTTCAGGCGGCACTTCGGCCTGGACCAGGATTGAGTGCCGAAGGCACTCAAGTTAGCGTTAACATTCGGGCATGAAGTCACCCACAGAGACGCTGCGAAAAGCCAAGCGCGCCCCGCGCCCCGGAACCGGCGGCATCACCCTCAGCGACGTGGCCAGCCTGGCCGGTGTTTCGGCCATCACGGTGTCGCGCGCGCTCAACACACCGGCGGCCGTGTCCCCCGAAACCCTGGAGCGCGTGCGCAGCGCGATTTCGCGCAGCGGCTATGTGCCTAACCTCATCGCCGGCGGCCTGGCGTCCAATCGCAGCCGCCTGGTGGCGGCCCTGGTGCCCACCATCGCCGGCCCGGTGTTCCTGGAAACCATACAGGCGCTGACCGACGCACTGGCCGAGGCCGGCTGCCAGCTGATCCTTGGGCAAAGCGGCTACGGCGGCGCGCGCGAAGACGCGTTGATCGATGCCATCGTGGGCCGACGGCCCGACGGCATCGTGCTGACCGGCATCATGCATTCGCCGGAAGGGCGGCGCCGCCTGCTGGCCTCGGGTATTCCCATCGTCGAGACCTGGGACATCACGCCCACGCCCATAGACATGATTGTGGGTTTCTCCCACGAGAAAGTCGGCGCGGCGGTAGCAGACTACCTGTACGACCAGGGCTTTCGCCGGCCCGGTGTGGTCATCGCGGAAGACCAGCGCGCCATGCGCCGCCGCACCGGATTCGAGGCGCGGCTGGCCGAGCTGGGCGTGCACGGCATCCCGGTCTGTACCGTGCCTGCGCCTTCATCGCTGGCCAACGGCAGGGCCGGTTTCGCCGACCTGCGCGCGCGTCATCCTGATATTGATGTGGTTTTTTGTGGTTCCGACGTCATTGCCCACGGCGTCATCACCGAGGCCCAGGCATTGGGTCTGTCTATTCCGGGTGATGTGGCGGTCATGGGTTTTGGTGATCTCCCGTTTGCTGCTTTTACCCATCCCTCCCTGAGCACGGTGCGTATCGACGGCACATCCATAGGTCGTCAGGCGGCCCGATTCATCCTCGACGTCGCTGAAAACCGCGACGTCGGCGCGCGGGTGCGAGACCTAGGGTTTCTCATAGTAAAAAGAGCCAGCGCCTGACTTGACGCACGGTGGGCCTTTATCCTAATATTCATTTGTTAGCGCTAACAAATTGGTTGAGGCAATAGTCAATTAATTTTCTGTTGTCAGGCGGCCCCAGCCCCTTGTTTTGCTAATGCGATGCAGGCCACCGACCTTGCCGCCGGCAAATAAAAAGGAGACAAACATGAGTCAGAACACTATGCGTGCGCGGCGCGGGTTTCTCAAAACCGCTATTGGCGCCAAGGCTGCGAGGGCCGCTTTCGTGTGCGCGGCTGCGGCCGTGGGCCTGCTGGCCCTTCCAGTTCAGGCCCAGACCGACTACCCGTCGAGGGCGATCAAGCTGATTGTTCCGTTCCCGGCAGGCGGCACCAGCGATGTGATGGGACGCATGATTGCGGAAGAGTTGACAAAAGCCCTGAAGCAGCCCGTGATTGTGGAGAACCTCGGCGGCGCGGGCGGGGTCATCGGCACAGAGAAGGGCGCCAAAGCCGCGCCCGATGGCTATACGCTGATACAAACAGGTGTTGGCCAGAATGCGGTTGCGCACGGTCTCAACCCCAAGCTCGGCTACGACTCTGTCAAGGATTTCATCCACGTCACGCAGGTCCATTCAGGACCGAACGTGCTGGTGGTCCATCCTTCTGCGCCTTTTAACACCTTCCAGGAGCTGATTGCTTACGGGAAAGCCAATCCCGGCAAACTGAGCTATGGCTATGTGCCTGCGGCCTCGGGGCACATGGCGATGGAGCTGCTCAAGCAAACCGTCGGCACCTGCTCGGGCGTCAAAAAAGAAAACTGCAAGCCCCTGTTCATGGTCGGCATTCCCTACCGGGGCGGCGGCCCCATGCTGACGGATATTCTCGGCGGACAGATACCCTTGATGTTCATCAACCAGGATGTGGCGTTGCCGCATATCAAGGCGGGCAAGCTCCGGGCCCTGGCTGTGACCAGCCTGGCGCGCAATCCGCTGTACCCGGACGTGCCCACCATTCACGAATCGGGTTACCCCGGTTTCTCCGCTCTGTCGTGGTCCGGCCTGTCGCTCCCCAAAGGCACGCCCAAGCCCATTGTGGACAAAATAGAAGCTGCCGCTGTCAACGCGATGCAGTCCCCCGCCATCCGCGCGCGGATGGAGGCCAACGGTTTTGTGGTGCCGGCCCAGGGCAGTACGGAATACACACAGTTCGTGGCACGGGAGCTGGACCGCTGGACGCGGGTCATCAAGGTCGCCGGCATCAAGGCTGAATGATGGTTGGGCGGATGAAAAGTATCAAAATCAGCGCAGTCCGAATCACGCCCATCGCGTTTCGCGATGCGCCGCTGCTCAACGCCAGCGGTATCCACGAGCCCTGGGCGCTGCGCAGCATTGTCGAGATGGAAACTTCGGACGGGCGCGTTGGCATCTCTGAAACCTATGGTGACGAGCCCATGGTGAAAGTGCTGGAGCAGGCCCGTGCCCTGGTCCTCGGCTTGTCTCCGTTTGGGCTGAACGTCATGGAAGAGCGCGTACGCGCAGCCATCAAGCCCGGACACGCCACTGACGGCAGCGTGCAGTTCGAGCTTGCACCGGGCTCGCACACTGCCAAAAATGCCGACAAGGTCATCAGTGCGATGGAAGTCGCCATGCTCGACCTGCAAGGGCAGATCCTGGGCATGCCCGTGTGCGACTTGCTGGGCGGTGCCGTACGCGCAGAGGTGCCTTACAGCGCCTATCTGTTCTACAAATACGCAGAGCACGCTGACAAACCTTATGCACCCGACGCCTGGGGCGAAGCCGTTACGCCTGAGCAGGTTGTGAAGCAGGCGCAGCGGATGGTGAGCCTTTATGGCTTCAAGAGCATCAAGCTCAAGGGCGGTGTGTTCCCGCCGACTGAAGAAATCGCCGCCATGAAGGCGCTGTCCAAGGCCTTCCCCGGTGTGCCCTTGCGGCTGGACCCGAACGCCAACTGGACGCTGGAGACCAGCATCGCCGCCGCAAAAGAACTCGATGACTTGCTGGAATACTACGAAGACCCGGCACCCGGCCAGGAGGCCATGGCCGAGCTGGCCCGGCACTGCCGCATGCCGCTGGCGACCAACATGTGCGTCACCACGATGGAGGAGTTCAAGCGCAATGCCTCCACGCATGCGGTCAGTATCCTGCTGTCAGACCACCACTACTGGGGTGGCCTGCGCGCCACGGCCTCACTGGCGCGCATGTGCAGCGTTTTCGGCATGGGCATGTCCATGCATTCGAACTCGCACCTCGGCATCAGCCTGATGGCCATGACGCACGCCGCCGCCGCGATTCCCAACCTTACCTATGCCTGCGACACGCATTACCCTTGGCAAGAAGAAGAAGTCATCAAGGGCGGACGGATCCAATTCGACCAAGGCGCAGTCAAGGTGCCGACGGCGCCCGGCCTGGGCGTCGAACTAGACCAGGCCAAGCTGGCCGAATTGCACCGGCAATACCTGGATTGCGGCATCCGCAACCGCAACGACCTCGCGCAGATGCGCAAGTACCAGCCGGGGTTTTCCGGCATCAGCCCGCGTTTTTAAGAGGCCGGCAGGAGCCTCGCATTTTTCCATTTCCTGTTTGCAGTTCACACCAACAACGAAGGAGACAAGATCATGAGCAAGTTCAAGTATTTGAAGTCCCGCCTGGCCCGGGGCCTGTGGGCCGCAGGCTTTCTGACATCGCTCGCGGGCATATCTGCATTCATGGCCGGAACGGCCCATGCGGAGCCCGTGACGCTCAATGTCGTCGACGTGGCGGGCAACCTGGCGCTGACGCAGGAGGCACTGGAAAGTTTTGCTGCGAAAAATCCGAACCTGGTGTCGCGCATTACCTTCACCAAGGCGCCGGCACCCGAGCTGCCCGGAAAAATCCGGGCCATGCAGGCCGCTGGCCGCACTGACATCGACCTGGTACTGACCGGCACCGATGCGCTGGCTGCCGGCATGGCGCTCAATCTCTGGGAGCCCATGCTGCCTGCGCATGCCGCGAAGTTCCCCAATTTGATGGACAACTACCAGCCCAGCGCCCGCAAGATGCAGGACCTGACCAACGGCCTGGCCGTCATGG
>NZ_JBFUCA010000054.1:0-13505 GCF_056405475.1 Polaromonas sp. P1_G4 | reverse complement strand
CAACATCGCGGGCCGCCCCGGGCTGGCCGCGACGACGACGATAGGCACCTTGCCGGGCGCAGCGGGTAGCGCCGGCGCGACACGCGTCGGCGACGGCTCGGGCGGCGGCGGCGGCGGCGCCGGTTGCGCGGCCGGTGTGGGCGGCGCGGAACTGGTGGACAGCAGCGCCACCAACACCACCGCTCAGGCCACGGGCGGCGGATCTTGCCGCGACGCGGTGTCGGTGTCGGCTTTCAGCGTGACCGCGTCGCTGGGTGGCGCGGGCGGCGCGACAGTCCCCGGCAACACGGCGCCGGGCACCGGCAATCCCGGTGGCGACGGCTCCGTGACCATCACGCCCATCTACCCCACGCTGACTGTCACCAAGTCGCAGCCCAGCCCTGCGTTGCAGGTGGGCATCAACAGTGTCTACACCCTTACCGTGGCAACCACCACCACCACGCCGGCCTTTGTGGCGCGGGTGGTGGATCAGCTTCCCGTCAACATGACCTACGTCAGCAGCAGCGGCACCGGCTGGACCTGCTCGACCGCGGCCAATGCCGGCGGCACGCTGGTGACCTGCAATTTCGTTGGCACCATCACAGCCAGCGGCGGCACCTCGACGCTGCAGATCACGGCAAGACCGACGAGCAACATCACGGTCACCAACTACACCGCCGTAGACCCGGCCGGCGGCACCAGCCCACCGACCCCGACCACTTGCACGGCTGCCAACACGCCGAGCGCCGGCTGCGCTGCGCCCGTGGTCAGTACGGTAGCCCTGGGTTTCGGCGGCAACGTTTACAGCGACCCCAACCACAACAGCAACCTGGATGCGGGCGAGGCCGGCATAGGCGGGGCCACTGCACTGTGGGTCAAGCTTGCGCCGCGCACGGGCGGCACCTGCACGGGGCCGGCCACCGTGGCTGCATCGGTCAACCTGACCACCGGCGCCTACAGCTTCACCAACATACAGCAGGGCAACTATTGCCTGATCGTGGACGGCAACAACACGCTGAGCGACATCGCGGCTGCATATCCGGCCGGCTTCATCGGTACGCAGAATCCCACCGGGGTGATCCAATTCAGCATCGTGGGTGCGCCGCCCGCACCGCAGAATTTCGGCCTGTACAGCGGCAGCACGCTGAGCGGCACCGTGTTTGCCGACAACGGCGCGGGCGGCGGCACCGCCAACAACGGCGTGAAGGCCGGGACGGAGCCCGGCCTGGCCGGCATCACCGTCAACGCCATGCAGGGTGCGACGACGGTGGACACCGAACCCACGGCCAGCGATGGCAGCTTCATTCTGTGGATTCCCGGTGCCACCAGCGGCACCGTGGTCCTCACGCCCGTGCTGCCCTCCGGCTACACCGCCACCGGCGGCTCGGCCGGCACCACGGGCGGCACTTACACCCGCCCGAGTGTGAGCTACACCGCCGGCTCCGGCCTGGCCCGCACCGGCATCAGCTTCGGCATGGTGGGGCCCAACACCCTGAGCCCCAACGGCGCGCAGACCGCCCAGCCTGGCACGGTCGTGTTTTACGCCCACACCTACACCGCTGGCACCGGCGGGCAAGTTACCTTCTCGATGGTCAACACCGCCACGCCGGCCAGCCCTGCGTGGAGCCAGGTGCTGTATCAGGAYAGCAATTGCAACGCAGCGCTGGAGGCCAGCGAGACGCAGGTCACCACAGCTCTCACCGTCACCGCCGGGCAGACCGTCTGCCTCATCGTCAAGCAGTTCGTGCCCGCTGGGGCCGGCCAGGGCGCGCAGAACAGCGTAACCTTGAGCGCGGCCTTCAGCTACACCAACGCCAGCCCGGCGCTCAGCGTCAGCACCCTGCTTGTCACCGATATCACCACCGTCGGCCAGGCTGGCGACCTGTCGCTGGCCAAGCTGGTGAGCAACGTCACCCAGGCTATCGCCTCGGCCACCAGCGTAAACGCCAGCCCTGGCGACACGCTGCAGTACACGTTGACGGCCACCAACAACGGCACACAGGCGCTGTCCACGCTGTTTGTGAGCGACTCCACCCCGGCGTTCACCGGCTTCGTCTCCACCGCCTGTCCGGGCGTGCTGCCCACGGGCATCACGGGCTGCACGGTGACCACGCAACCGGCCGTGAACGCGCAGGGGGCATTGAAGTGGACTTTTACCGGTTCGCTKGCCTCTGGGGCACAGATCGTCGTCACTTACCGTGTCAAGGTCGATCAGTAGGCTTCCCAGGCGCTCACAGAGGCGGAAAACAGCTTTTTTCAGGCTGTTCTGTCGTTTTGGCCATTGACATCGAATATGTGCCTGAGCAGCTATTAAGTTTGGGGTTTGGGAAGCAAAGCTCATCACCAGATGAGCTGAGTTCCTAAGCTCCTAAATAGATAGCTGCTTGCGCTTTCCTGCATTGGGTTTCAGGGGGTTTCCTCTTAAACCTCTTCAGCCCGCGCCAAACTCATCACCTAGTTCACCGGCGCGTTGCCTTGCCGTGTGGATGGCGCGCATGAACAGCATCTTGACGCGGTCCTGCTCCATGGAGGTCAGCGCGGCGTAGGTGGTGCCCCCTTTGGACGTGACCTGGGCGCGCAGGGTCTGGGGCGTCTCGTCGGACGCCGCCAACAGCGCCGAAGCGCCAGCAAAGGTGCCGACGGCAAGCTTGCGCGCCTGTTCCGGCGCAAGGCCCATGTCCGTGCCTGCCTCGATCATGGCTTCCACAAAATAAAAGACGTAGGCCGGGCCGGAGCCCGAAATGGCGGTGACCGCGTCCAAGTGGGCTTCTTCGGTGAGCCACAGGTAATCCCCCGTGGGCTTGACCACCTGCTCGACACCCAGCCTGTCGTCGTCTGTCACGGCATCCCGCGCAAACAGCGCCGTCATGCCTTTGCCGACCAGCGCCGGCGTGTTGGGCATGGCGCGTACCACGCGCTCGGTGCCCAGCCAGCGCGCGATGCTGCTGGACCGCACGCCGGCTGCCACACTCAGGTGCAGGGCGGTTTTGGTGTGAAAGCGTGTTTGCAGCGCTGCATCCTTGAATGTCTGCGGCTTTACAGCCCAGACCACCAGGCCGGCGCTGGCCAGTGGCGCGCCGGGTTTTTCATGCACCTGCACGCCGAATTGCCGGATGAGCTTGTTGCGTTGCTCCTCAAAAGGCTCGACCACCTGGATCTGGCTGGCTGGCATGCCTTGCTTAAGCAGGCCGCCAATGATGGCGCTGGCCATGTTGCCGCCGCCTATGAAGGCGATGTGTTCGTTGCTTGTACGGGAATTGGAGGTCATGCGTTGTCAATCCAAAAATTCAAAGGCCAGCCATTGGCTGATTTGCCGGGAGCTGAAATTGTCGTCGCTAATGAAGACGAGGCTGCGATTTCCGTTGGGCAGTACCGGGCCCCAGGCCATGCCTTCCGTATTGTCCAGACGTTCCAGCCGGAGGCCGGGCCCCGGGCCGGTGAAGGTGGAAAAGTCGGCGATCAGTGTTTTGTCCACCGCGCGATAGGTGCCAGTCTGCAGGACAGGCGTTGCGAGCGTGTCGGATCCCTGCCGGGTGTCGATAAGGTACAGGCGCAGCGAGTTACCTGCCTGCGGGCCCCAGCCGGCCATATAGGCCCGCTCCAGCACCAGCATGCGGTCGGCATCGAGCATCAGGATTTCCACCACGCCGTTGTCGGCCTGGGTGGCCGGCGCAACAGGTGCGCGCGGAATGGCGTCGGGCACATACGCAATTTGCCGCAATGCTTTCCCACTGGCAAGGTCAATTTGGGTGAAGCGGCAAGGACCGCCCTTCGCTTTCACCGTGGGTACGGGTCCATCCTGGCGGAAGGCGTTTTCCATGGCGATCCAGGCTGTCTTGTCATCGGGTGTCAGCGCCAGGCCTTCCAGCGCCAGATTGACGCGCGGCCCCCGGATGAGATGAAACTCAAACATGGGCGGCAGCGTAAATTCGCGAACCATCGTGCCGTCTGCCCGGCTTTCGCGCAGCTCCGGCGCCACGCCCGTCAGGGAATGCCCCTCAGTGACCCACAGCAGCGTCTGGCTGCTCGGGCGCCAGCGAATCGACTCCGGGTCGGGGGGCTGCATGCCCCGCAATGCGGCCTCATACGTGCTGCTGTCGCCCTGGCGCAGGGGGGTGACGCTCAGCAATTCCGGCTGGCCCAGGCTGCTCATGTCCAGCGCGATGCGTGCGGTGTAAAACCGCACGGGGTTGATGCTGGAGGCGTCGTCGCTGATCAGGTAATACAGGTTGTTGGCGGCGTCGTAGTCAATGCCTGAGAGACCGCCCACCGTGGTGCCCTGGAATTGCAACCGGTGTGGAATGCGGGATTCACCGATCAGGCGCAGACGTGTGTGGACCGGCTGCGTGGCCGCTGCTGCCGGCTGCGGTGCCTTGCCGCCGGCCAGGCCCAGCACTGCGGCTGCGCCGGCTCCGAGGACCAGCCGGCGCCTGGAGGGTGCTGTGACATAGGGGTTCATGCAGCCAAGTCTAGCGGCCGCACCTGTGGGAAATGTGACAGGGCAGGGCTGCGCTTACTGCAGCACGGTCTGCCGCACCGCCTGCTCCCAGCGCGCCATCAGCTCAGCGGCCCGGTCCGCGCCTAGCGTAGGCAAAAACTTGCGCTCGGCGCGCCACATGCCGGACAACTCGTCGGTGCTGCTGTAGACGCCGCTGGAAAGTCCTGCCAGGTAGGCGGCGCCCAGAGCGGTGGTTTCAATGACCGCCGGGCGGATCACCGGTATGCCCAGCAGGTCGGCCTGGAATTGCATCAGCAGGTCGTTGACGCAGGCGCCGCCGTCTACGCGCAATTCCGCAACAGGTGCGGCGCCAGCACTCACCGCGTCGCGGCTCATGGCCTGCAGCAGGGCGGCGCTTTGGTAGGCGATGCTTTCGAGTGCGGCGCGCGCGATATGGGCGACGGTGGTGCCGCGCGTGAGGCCGGTGATGGTGCCCCGCGCATCCGGTTTCCAGTAGGGTGCACCCAGGCCGGTGAAGGCCGGCACCATCATCACGCCGCCTGAGTCAGGCACGCTTTCGGCCAGCGCCTGCACTTCGGCGCTGCCCTTGATGGCGTGCAGGCCGTCGCGCAGCCACTGCACCACGGCGCCGCCAACAAACACGCTGCCTTCGGTGGCGAACTGCGTTTGGGTTGTTGCCTGGGCTGCGCTGGTGGTCAGCAGGCCWTTGTGTGAGGTTTGAAACTGGCTGCCCGTGTGCATCAACATGAAGCAGCCGGTGCCATAGGTGTTTTTTGCCATGCCGGCCTTGAAGCAGGCCTGGCCGAACAGCGCGCTTTGCTGGTCACCGGCGACGCCTCCGATGGGGATGTCATGGCCCAGCAGATCGGGGCGCACCTCGCCGTAATGCGCGCTCGAAGGTAATACCTTGGGCATCAGCGAAGCCGGGATGCCCAGCAGCTCAAGCAGCTCGTCGTCCCACTGATTGGTGTGCACATTGAACAGCATTGTGCGCGACGCGTTGCTGACGTCGGTGGCATGCAGCGCGCCGCCCGTGAGTTGCCACATCAGCCAGCTGTCGATGGTGCCGAAGGCCAGTTCGCCGCGCTCGGCCTGCGCGCGGGCGCCGGGCACGTTGTCGAGCAGCCATTTGAGCTTGGTACCGGAAAAATAGGCGTCGATCAGCAGCCCGGTTTTGGACTGGATCAGCTTYTCCTTGCCGCGCTCACGCAACTCGGCGCAGGTGGCTTCCGCGCGCCTGTCCTGCCAGACGATGGCGTGATGAACCGGCAGGCCGGTCTTGCGGTTCCAGAGGGCGGTGGTCTCGCGCTGGTTGGTGATGCCCAGTGCCCGAATGTCGCTGGCCTTGATGTTCGCCTTGGCCAGCACTTCGCGCGCTGTCGCCAGCTGGGTGCGCCAGATCTCCATCAGGTCGTGCTCGACCCAGCCCGGCCTGGGGTAGATCTGCGGCAACTCCTGCTGGGCCAATGCCACGATGTGACCGTGTTCGTCAAACACTATGCTGCGGGAGCTGGAGGTTCCCTGGTCGAGTGCAAGAAGGTATGTCATKCGCTGGAGTGTATGAAAGGGTGGCAGGCGCGCACAAGTGCGCGGGGCTCAGGAGTGGGCCACTTCACAGTTGACGTCCGCCTCTTCCAGCAAGGTGGGGAATGGCTCGGGCGGAGGCATGTCGGTGAACAGCCGGTCAATCTGGGAAAGCGTGGCCAGCTCCACCATGGCGGGCCGGTTGAACTTGCTGCTGTCTGCCGCCAGCCAGACTTCGCGGGCATGCTCGATGATGGTCTGGGCAACTTTGACTTCGCGGTAGTCGAAGTCGCGCAGGGAGCCGTCAGGCTCGATCCCTGAAATGCCGATGATCGCGATGTCTACCCGAAACTGGCGTATGAAGTCGACCGCCGCCTCGCCCACGATGCCCCGGTCGCGCGAACGCACTACGCCACCGGCGACGATGACTTCGCAGTCGGTATTGCTGCACAGGATGCCGGCCACATTCAGGTTGTTGGTGATGACCCGCAGCCCTTTGTGGTGCAGCAGGGCCTTGGCGATGGCCTCGGTGGTGGTGCCGATATTGAGGATCAATGAGCAGTCGTTCGGAACACGCCTGGCCACTGCGCGCGCGATACGCGCCTTGCCTTCGGCGTGAAGGCTTTCACGCTGGCGGTGGGCAATGTTTTCGATGGTGGAACTGGGTACCCGCACGCCGCCATGAAAACGCGTCAGCAGGCCGGCTTCCGCCAGGCGCTGCACATCCCGCCGGACGGTCTGCAAGGTCACGTCCAATTTTTCTGCAAGCTGCTCGACGGAGGCCGATCCGTGGGTTCGCACGACGTCAAGGAGCTTGATTTGCCTGGGGTTGGAGTTCACGCGGGTTCAAGTTTGAAGGAATCGTGGAGGTCTGGAAACTTTATATCGAAACAAAAGGAAACAGATAAGGGAAAACAAGTAGATAAAACAATCAAAAAAGAAGAAAAATAGAAAAAAACCGAACTTCCTCAAAGTTTCGCCGGGAGCCTTCCTCTTGTCTACTGTTTCTTTTTGTCTGCCTGCCAATGCCCTGGCACAGAGGCCCCACCGCCGTTTTGGGTCGCTGCAACGCGCCTGGGACGGCCGGTTGTTCAGAAGGGGCGCGTGATGCAGCTGACCCTGGACCACATCAGCAAAAAAGTCGGCGCCGAACAATGGCTTTATGAAATGAACCTGGCGCCGCGCAGCGGCGAAGTCACGGTGCTGCTGGGCGCAACGCAGGCCGGAAAAACCAGCCTGATGCGCATCATGGCGGGCCTGGATGTCCCCACGCAGGGGAAAGTCATGGTGAACGACGCCGATGTGACCGGCATGCCGGTGCGCGAGCGGAACGTCGCCATGGTCTACCAGCAGTTCATCAACTACCCCTCGCTGCGGGTGGCGGACAACATCGCCTCGCCGCTGAAGCTGCGAGGGGAAAAAGACATCGATCAGACGGTGCGCAAACTGGCCGAACGCCTGCACATCGAGATGTTCCTGGACCGCTACCCGGCCGAGCTGTCGGGTGGGCAGCAACAGCGGGTGGCCCTCGCACGCGCACTGGCCAAAGGGGCTCCCCTGATGTTGCTGGACGAACCGCTGGTCAATCTGGATTACAAGCTGCGCGAGGAATTGCGCGAAGAGCTGACCCAGCTTTTTGCAGCCGGCGATTCCACCGTGATCTATGCCACCACCGAGCCTGGCGAGGCTCTGCTGCTGGGGGGCTATACCGCTGTGATGGACGGTGGTGAACTGCTGCAGTACGGCCCGACCGCCGAGGTCTTCCACTCGCCACGATCCTTGCGCGTTGCGCGTGCCTTCAGCGATCCGCCCATGAATCTGATAGCGGCACTGCCCGCAGCGCAGGGATTGCAGCTGGCGGCAGGGCCCACCCTGGCGCTGGCCTTGCCCGATGCGCCGGCGCAAAACCTGGCCACCCTCACGGCCGGTGTTCGCGGCAGCGCCCTGCGCGTCCAAAAGCGTGAGGGTGATGTGGCGTTGCCGGGAAAGGTCGAGTTGGCTGAAATTTCGGGTTCCGACACTTTTGTCCACGTTGCCACGGCGGTGKGCGAACTGGTGGCGCAACTGACCGGTGTGCATTACTTTGAGTTGGGTGCGCCCATCACGCTGTTTCTCAGCCCTGCCCAGGTGTATGTCTTTGATGCAACCGGCGCTTTGCTGCTGGCGCCAGAGCGCAGGGGGGGACTTGCGTGAAGCACCTTTTTGCATCGGCTGCCGTGTTGTGGAGGCCTTATGGCGCGTATTGATCTCGACCTGGCCCATGCTTACCGGCCGAATCCGCGCGAGGACAGCGACTACGCGTTGCTCCCGCTCACCATGAGTTTTCGCGATGGCGGCGCCTATGCATTGCTTGGTCCCTCAGGCTGCGGCAAGACCACCATGCTCAACATCATGTCGGGCTTGCTTGTGCCGTCGCAGGGCACGGTCAAGTTTGACGGCGTAGATGTGACGCACGCCTCGCCGCAGCAGCGCAATATTGCGCAGGTGTTCCAGTTCCCGGTGATCTACGACACCATGACTGTGGCTGAAAACCTGGCGTTTCCGCTGCGCAACCGCAAGGTGCCGGAAGACCAGATCAAAAAACGCGTTGGTGAAATTGCCGAGATGCTGGACATGAGCGGCCAGCTCAACCACCGCGCGGCTGGGCTTGCAGCAGATGCCAAGCAGAAAATTTCGCTGGGCCGCGGCCTTGTGCGGCCCGATGTGTCTGCTGTGCTGTTTGACGAGCCGCTCACGGTGATCGACCCGCACCTGAAATGGCAACTGCGGCGCAAGCTCAAGCAGATTCACCATGAATTGAAGCTCACCCTGATTTATGTGACACACGACCAGGTGGAGGCTTTGACCTTTGCCGAAGAGGTGGTGGTGATGACGCGCGGCCGCGCTGTGCAGACGGGCTCGGCCGATGCACTGTTTGAGCGCCCCCGCCATACGTTTGTAGGCCACTTCATCGGATCGCCCGGCATGAACTTCTTGCCGGCCACCGTCGTCGGTGGCGCGCTACGCGTCGCGGAGCGGCCGTTGGCGCTCCCGCCTGAACGTGCCATGCCCGACGGCGAGCTCAAGCTGGGTGTGCGCCCTGAATACGTGGTGAAGACGGCGCCGGGTGACCCGGCGGCGCTGCCGTTCACTGTCACGCTGGTGCAGGACATCGGCACGCACTGGATGCTGACGGCGCGGATCGGTGAACACACGATCAAGGCCCGGTTGAACCCGGCTTCCCGCGCGCCGCAAGTTGGCGAGGAGGTCTGGCTGCAGGTGATGGGGCCACACACCTGCCTGTACCTCAATGACGAACTGGTGGATGCATGAGCACGACGACTAAGCCCGTTAATCAAAAGGCCTGGCTGCTGGTGCTGCCCGTCATCATCTGCGTGGCGTTCTCCGCCATTCTGCCGCTGATGACCGTGGTTAACTATTCGGTGCAGGACATCATCTCGCCCGAGCGGCGCGTGTTTGTCGGCACTGAGTGGTTTGTATCCGTCATGCGTGACGAAGAACTGCATGCGRCACTCTGGCGGCAACTGACGTTCTCGCTGGCCGTGCTGGCGGTCGAAATTCCGCTGGGCATCGCACTCGCGCTGTCCATGCCGGCGCAAGGCTGGAAGGCCTCGTTGGTGCTGGTGCTCGTTTCGCTCTCACTGCTGATTCCGTGGAACGTGGTGGGCACTATCTGGCAGATCTATGGCCGGGCTGACATTGGCCTTTTGGGCGCGATGCTGCAAAAGATGGGCTTTGACTACAGCTACACCGGCAATGCCACGCACGCCTGGGTGACGGTGCTCATGATGGATGTCTGGCACTGGACGCCGCTGGTGGYGCTGCTGGGCTACGCGGGCTTGCGCTCGATTCCGGACGCCTACTACCAGGCCGCGCGCATCGACGGCGCCAGCAAGTTCGCTGTGTTCCGCTACATCCAGCTGCCCAAGATGCGCGGCGTGCTGATGATTGCCGTGCTGCTGCGCTTCATGGACAGCTTCATGATTTACACCGAGCCTTTTGTGCTGACGGGTGGCGGGCCGGGCAACGCCACGACATTCCTTTCGCAATATCTCACGCAAAAAGCCGTCGGCCAGTTCGACCTGGGCCCGGCGGCGGCTTTCTCGCTGATTTACTTTTTGATCATCCTGCTGCTGTGCTTCATCCTCTATAACTGGATGCAGCGCGTCGGTACGCAAGAGAAGGAGGGCGTGGAATGAACACACCGAAATTCCAGGCGCGCACGCTGTTCCTGATTGCCTACATTTTGTTCGCGCTGTTGCCCATCTACTGGATGGTCAACATGAGCTTCAAGACGAATGCCGAGATTTTGTCGAGCTTCTCGTTCTTTCCCCAGGAGTTCACCTGGAACAACTACAAGACCATTTTTACCGACCCGTCCTGGTATTCGGGCTACATCAACAGCCTGATTTATGTCGCCATCAATACCGTGATTTCGGTGACTGTAGCCCTGCCGGCCGCCTACGCGTTTTCGCGTTACAGCTTCCTGGGTGACAAGCATGTGTTCTTCTGGTTGCTGACCAATCGCATGACGCCACCTGCAGTGTTCTTGCTGCCTTTCTTCCAGCTCTACACCACGGTGGGGCTGATGGATACCCACATCGCGGTGGCCCTGGCGCACCTGTTGTTCAACGTGCCGCTGGCGGTGTGGATCCTGGAAGGTTTCATGAGCGGCATTCCGCGTGAGATTGATGAAACCGCGTACATCGACGGCTATTCCTTCCCCCGCTTCTTTGTACGCATCTTCCTGCCGCTCATCAAGGCCGGTGTCGGCGTGGCGGCGTTCTTCTGTTTCATGTTCAGCTGGGTCGAACTGCTGCTGGCGCGCACGCTGACCAGCGTCAACGCCAAGCCCATCGTCGCGACCATGACACGGACGGTGTCGGCATCCGGCATGGATTGGGCCACACTGGCAGCGGCTGGCGTGCTGACCATCGTGCCGGGCGCCATCGTGATCTGGTTTGTACGCAACTACATCGCAAAAGGCTTCGCAATGGGAAGAGTGTGACCCCCCGAAGCGCCTTCGGCGCTTCCCCCAAGGGGGCGCCACCTGCGGCCCGGCAAAGCCGGTTCCGCGATGGCACTTGCACGGATTCACTTGCGGTGCTGATGCCGCCAAGTAAGGAGATGACAGATGTTTGAGTGGATGGCCTGGACCACGCCGGTGGCAATTTTCTTTACCTGCATCGTGCTGATGCTGGTGGGCATGACGGTATGGGAGTTGAAATCCCCGACAACGATGCGGCGCGGCTTTTTGCCGCTGGAAACTACCCGTGGTGACCGGCTTTTTATCGGCCTGCTCAGTGCGGCCTACGTCAACCTGATTTTTGTCGGCATCAGCGGCAAGCTGGCCGGGTGGCTGGGTCTGGAGGGCGATCCGTCGATCTGGATCAGCTTCGTGTTGTCAATGGCCTTGCTCGCATTCGTCATGCGCAAGGGATAGAAGTCAGAAAAGGAACCCGGCTCATATTCCCCGGAGCCGAACAAGCCTTCAACCACGGGGAGTGAACCAATGAGGAGACAAATCATGAAGATGCGTTATACGGCTCTGGCCCTGGCTGCGGCATGTGCCATGGCCAGCCCCGGCTGGGCAGGCGAAGCTGAGGCGAAAAAATGGATTGACAGCGAGTTCCAGCCCTCTACGTTGTCCAAGGACAAGCAGCAGGCTGAGATGAAGTGGTTTATCGATGCGGCCAAGAAGCTGCAGGCCAAGGGCGTCAAGGAAATCTCGGTCGTGTCCGAGACCATCACGACCCACGAATACGAATCGAAGACGCTGGCAAAAGCCTTTGAGGAAATCACCGGCATCAAGGTCAAGCACGACATCATTCAGGAAGGCGACGTGGTTGAAAAGCTGCAGACTTCCATGCAGTCGGGCAAATCGATTTACGACGGCTGGATTTCCGACTCCGACCTGATCGGCACCCACTACCGCTATGGCAAGATCCTGGCGCTGTCCGACTACATGGCCGGTGCGGGCAAGGAATACACCAACCCGGGCCTGGACCTCAAGGACTTCATCGGTACCAGCTTCACCACGGCGCCCGACGGCAAGCTCTACCAGCTGCCCGACCAGCAGTTCGCCAACCTGTACTGGTTCCGTGCCGACCTGTTTGCGCGCAAGGACTTGCAGGACAAGTTCAAGGCCAAATACGGCTACGACCTCGGGGTGCCGCTGAACTGGAGCGCCTATGAGGACATCGCCGAGTTCTTCACCAACGACGTGAAGACCATAGACGGCAAGCCGATTTACGGCCACATGGACTACGGCAAGAAGGACCCCTCGCTGGGCTGGCGCTTTACCGACGCCTGGCTGTCCATGGCCGGCACCGCCGACAAGGGCATCCCCAACGGCATGCCGGTGGACGAGTGGGGCATTCGCGTGGCGGCCGACAAGTGCACGCCTGTGGGCGCCTCTGTTGCGCGTGGCGGGGCCACCAATTCACCTGCTGCGGTCTACGCGCTGACCAAGTACGTGGACTGGATGAAGAAGTACGCGCCCAAAGAGGCCAGCGGCATGACCTTTGGTGAAGCCGGCCCGGTGCCGGCCCAAGGGCAGATCGCCCAGCAGATCTTCTGGTACACGGCCTTTACCGCCGACATGACCAAGAAGGGACTGCCTGTGGTGAACGCCGACGGCACGCCGAAGWGGCGCATGGCGCCTGGCCCCAATGGCCCTTACTGGAAGCAGGGCATGCAAAACGGCTACCAGGACGTGGGGAGCTGGACCTTCTTCAAGGACCATGACCCCAACAAGGTGGCCGCGGCCTGGCTGTACGCGCAGTTCATCACCTCCAAGACCGTTTCGGCCAAGAAGTCGGTGGTGGGCCTGACCTTCATCCGCGACAGCGACATCCACCATGAGTACTTCACCAAAAATGCCGCCAATTACGGTGGCCTGATTGAGTTCTACCGCAGTCCGGCCCGTGTGGCCTGGACGCCGACGGGCAACAATGTACCCGACTACCCCAAGCTGGCGCAGCTGTGGTGGAAGAACGTGGCCCAGGCCGTAACGGGTGAAAAGACCCCGCAGGGTGCGATGGATACGCTGGCCGATGAGATGGATCAGGTGATGGGCCGCCTTGAGCGCGCCGGCATGGCCCACTGCGCGCCCAAGCTCAACCCCAAAGGTGACCCTGCCAAGTGGCTGAGCGACAAGGGTGCGCCATGGGCCAAGCTGGCCAATGAAAAGCCCAAGGGCGAAACCATCAACTACGACAAGTTGCTGCAGGCCTGGAAAGACGGAAAAGTRCGCTGATCGCGTGGCCGTGCAGTGCGCAAGTGCTGCACGGTCCGTTTTTTTGCGGGATTGAGGTTATTGCAACAAGCGCAGGGTAAGCTCGGCGCTCTTTTACCAATGGGTTTGTATGAAAACGGGAAGCAAGGCCCATGACGACTGAATTAGCGCCCGCGCAAACGCGGCGCCAGGATTTAATGGCCCGGCTTGCTGAGCCGCACCACTACGACATCGCGATCATTGGCGGCGGCGCTACCGGCCTGGGGGTCGCACTGGATGCGGCCGCCCGCGGATTTTCCGTCTGTC
>NZ_JBFUCA010000053.1:0-13594 GCF_056405475.1 Polaromonas sp. P1_G4 | reverse complement strand
GGTCCCGGCCGGTGATGACGACCCGCGCGCCTTGCCCGGCGAATTGCAAGGCGGTGGCCAGGCCGATGCCGCTGTTGCCACCCGTGACCAGCACGGTCTTGTTGGCGAAGCGGGGTGTGAATGAAGTGGTTTGCGTGGTCATGTCGATTTCCTTTGTCTTGGTTGGGGTTCCTGGTTCGGTGGGCTTCCTGCCTGCCGATGAGTCCAATGTAAGTTTCATCTTCTATTGGAGGAAGGCCGTAAAACTGATTTAATCATTCATCTTTTATGAATGATGGGGGTTGAAATGGACCGGCTGCGTGCGTTTGAGATGTTTGTCACCGTGGTGGGCCGCGGCAGTTTCACGCGTGCGGCCGATGCGCTGGACACCTCGCCGGCCAACGTCACCCGCTATATCAATGAGCTGGAAGCCCACCTCGGCACGCGCCTGCTCAACCGCAGCTCCCGCAAGCTCTCGCTCACCGAAAGCGGCGAAGCGCTGTATGAGCGCAGCAAGTCGATTCTTGAAGAGGTTGCCGACGCGGAGGCGCTGGCCTCGTCGGCAACCCTGCAGCCGCGCGGGCGCCTGCGCATCAATGCGCCTGTGAGCTTTGGCATCCGGCACCTGGCGCCGTTGTGGCCGCGCTTCATGCAAAGCTATCCGGAGGTGGAGCTCGACATTGCCCTCAGTGACCGCGTGGTGGACATCGTGGAAGAAGGCTACGACCTCGCCATACGCATCTCGCGCACGGGGCCGGCCACCCATGCAGCCCGCAAGCTGGCGACTTCCTGCAACATCCTCTGTGCCGCGCCGGCCTACCTGAAAAAGCACGGCCGCCCGGTTGTGCCCGCCGACCTCGCGGGCCACAGCTGCCTGGGCTACACCTATGCCGCCACCGCCAACGAWTGGCATTTCACCGACAACGAGGGCCGCCCGCACGCGGTCAAGGTCAACTACATCATGCACGCCAACAACGGCGATACCGCCCGCGAAGCGGCCGTGGCCGGGCTGGGCATCATCTGGCAGCCGGCTTTCCTGGTTGGGGAAGACCTGCGCGAAGGCCGGCTGGTGCCCTTGCTGCCGGGCTACCGCATGCCTGAAATCGACGTGCTGGCGGTGTACCCCAGCCGGCGGCACTTGAGCGCCAAGGTCCGTGTGATGGTGGATTTCCTGGTGGAGGCCTTCAAGACCGGGCCCGGCTGGTATGTGCCGCCCACCCAGATGCCGCCCACCAAGGCGCCCGCGCGCCGCCGCGTAAAATGACCGGCTTGGCGGCCGCCACCTGAGGCGCCGCTCCCCGGGCCTGCAATCCAGGTGCCCCGCGTTTGGCAAAACTCCACTCTTATGCTTACTTTCCAGCAAATTATTTTGAAGCTGCAGTCCTATTGGGCTGACCAGGGTTGCGCGCTGCTGCAGCCCTACGACATGGAAGTCGGCGCAGGCACTTCGCACACCGCGACGTTTCTGCGCGCGCTGGGCCCCGAGCCCTGGAAAGCCGCCTATGTGCAGCCCAGCCGCCGACCCAAGGACGGCCGCTACGGCGAGAACCCCAATCGCTTGCAGCACTACTACCAGTACCAGGTCGTGCTCAAGCCGGCACCGGCCAACATCCTCGAGCTCTACCTCGGTTCGCTGGAAGCGCTGGGCTTTGACCTGAAGAAAAACGACATCCGTTTTGTCGAAGACGATTGGGAAAACCCGACGCTGGGCGCCTGGGGCCTGGGCTGGGAAGTCTGGCTCAATGGCATGGAAGTCACGCAGTTCACCTACTTCCAGCAGGTCGGCGGCATCGACTGCAAACCCGCCACCGGCGAAATCACCTACGGCTTGGAGCGCCTGGCCATGTATTTGCAAGGCGTGGACAACGTCTACAACCTGACCTGGACCGAAGGGCCTGATGGCTCGAAGCTGAGCTACGGCGACGTCTACAAACAAAACGAAGTCGAGCAGTCCACCTACAACTTCGAGCACAGCGACGCCGATTTCCTGTTCACCGCTTTCACGGCGCATGAAAAGCAGGCCAAACACCTGATCGACGTGCAGCTGGCCCTGCCGGCCTATGAGCAGGTGCTGAAAGCTGCCCACAGCTTTAACCTGCTGGACGCCCGCGGCGCCATCAGCGTGACCGAGCGCGCCGCCTATATCGGCCGCATCCGCAACCTCGCCCGCGCCGTGGCGCAAAGCTATTACGAAAGCCGTGAGCGCCTGGGCTTCCCGATGGCACCGCGCGAGTGGGTCGAGCAGATGGCGAAGAAGGCCGCCTGATGATTCTGGAAATCGCCCAGTTGCAGGTCAAGCCCGGCGAAGCGTCCGCTTTCGAGGCGGCTTTTGCCCAGGCGCAGGCCATCATCGCGTCAATGGGCGGCTACCATGGTCACGAGTTGCAGCGCTGCCTGGAAAACGACCACCACTACATGCTGCTGGTGCGCTGGAACACCCTGGAAGACCACACCGTGGGTTTCCGCCAGTCAGAGCCCTACCAGGCGTGGCGCAAGCTGCTTCACCATTTTTACGATCCGTTTCCCACGGTGTTGCACTACGCCGATGCCACGCCAAAACGGTGAGCTGATCTTCGATGCCCACCATCTTTTCYCACATCGCCGTCCCCATTGCAGCCGCAGTGGCGTTGGGCAGCAAGCGGATACCGCCTTCCATGCTGGTGGCGGGCATGGTAGCGGCCATCCTTCCCGACTTTGACGGCATCGCCTTCAAGCTCGGCATCCATTACGGCGGTATCTGGGGCCATCGCGGCTTTACCCACACCCTGGGCTTTGCGCTCGTGGTGGGCCTCATCGGCTGGTGGCTGGCGCGGCACTGGAAACTGGCGCTATGGCAGGGCTATGCGTGGATCGCGCTTTGCGCGTTCTCGCATCCCCTGCTGGACACCCTGACCAATGGCGGCGTGGCCATTCCCCTCTACTGGCCGTTTTCCGACCAGCGGTTTTTCAGTCCCTGGCGGCCCGTTGAGGTGTCGCCGGTCTCCTTTTCCCGGTTCTTCACGCAACGCGGCGCCGACGTGTTGCTCAATGAAGTCCAAACCATCTGGCTGCCGCTGATGGTTGCAGCCCTGGCCATTTTTGCGCTCCGACATTCCCGAAAAAACCAATGAACGCCTCCCAAAACCTTCTTGTTGAACTGTTTGTCGAAGAGCTGCCGCCCAAGGCGCTCAAAAAGCTGGGCGATGCCTTTGCCGGCGTGCTGTTCGAGCAGCTCAAGACCCAGGGCCTGACGGCGGCAGATTCGGCCCTCACGGCATTTGCCTCCCCGCGCCGCCTGGCCGCGCATGTCACGGCGGTGGCCGCACAGGCCGTCGACAAGGCTGTTTCGCAAAAACTCATGCCGGTGGCGGTGGGACTGGATGCTTCGGGCAATGCCACACCCGCGCTGCTCAAGAAACTGCAGGCGCTGGGCGCCGATGCATCGGCTGTGGCTGGCCTCAAGCGCGCGCCCGACGGCAAGGCAGAGGCCTTGTTTTACGACAGTGTCATCAAGGGAGCTACGCTGGTTGAAGGGTTGCAGAAAGCCTTGCTCGAAACCATTGCCAAACTTCCTATCGACAAGCGGATGACCTATCAGCTGGCCGATGGCTGGAGCGATGTGAAATTCGTTCGCCCGGCGCACGGCCTGGTCGCGCTGCATGGTAGCTCGGTGGTCGCTATCGAGGCTTTGGGCCTGAAGGCCGGCAACATCACGCACGGCCACCGCTTTGAAGCGGCCGTCGACCCGGTGGTGCTCAAGGATGCCGACAGCTACGCCGCTACCCTGCAAAAAGACGGCGCGGTGATCGCCAGTTTTGCCGCGCGCAAAGCCGAAATCGTCAAGCAGCTTGCTGCAGCCGCAGCCAAAGTTGGCGGTGGCGCCAGGGCGATTGAAGACGACGCGCTGCTGGATGAAGTGACCGCGCTGGTCGAGCGCCCCAATGTGTTGATTTGCGAATTCGAAAAAGAATTTCTGGGCGTGCCGCAGGAATGCCTGATCCTCACGATGAAGGCCAACCAGAAGTACTTCCCGCTGCTCGATGCGTCGGGCAAGCTCACCAACAAGTTTCTCGTGGTGAGCAACATCAGCCCGACGGATGCCAGCGCCGTGATTGGCGGCAACGAGCGCGTCGTGCGCCCGCGCCTGGCGGATGCCAAGTTTTTCTTCGACCAGGACCGCAAGAAAACGCTGGCTTCGCGCGTTGAAGGCCTGGGCAAAGTGGTGTATCACAACAAGCTGGGCACGCAGGGCGAGCGCACGCAGCGCGTACGCGCCATCGCCGAGGCGATCGCCAATCGCCTGAACGCCAATGTGGCCGATGTGCAGCGCGCCGCCGAGCTGGCCAAGACCGACCTGGTGACCGACATGGTGGGAGAGTTTCCCGAACTGCAGGGCACCATGGGCCGTTACTACGCGCTCAACGACGGCCTCAACACCGATGTGGCCGACGCCATTGAAGACCACTACAAGCCGCGCTTTGCCGGCGACGAACTGCCACGCAACACTGTTGGCGTCATCGTCGCGCTGGCCGACAAGCTGGAAACGCTGGTTGGGATGTTCGGCATCGGCAATCTGCCGACCGGCGACAAGGACCCGTTCGCGCTGCGCCGCCATGCGCTGGGCGTGATCCGCATGCTGGTCGAGAAAGACCTGCCTTTGGGCCTGCTGGAACTGGTACAGGGCGCGCAACCGGTGTTCGGTGACAAGATTCAGGATGCCTCCTTGGCATTGGTCGACTTTATCTACGACCGCCTCGCCGGCTCCCTGCGTGAGCAGGGCTACAGCGCGCAAGAAGTCGATGCCGTGCTGGCCCTCAAACCCCAGCGCCTGGGCGATGTGGCCAAACGCCTGGCGGCCGTGCGTGCCTTTGCCGCGCTGCCCGAAGCACCGGCTCTCGCTGCGGCCAACAAGCGCGTCGGCAACATCCTGAAGAAGGCTGAAGGCACGGTCGAAGCTGCCGTCAAACCTGAGCTGCTGCTGGAAGCCGCCGAGAAATCCCTCGCGGATGCATTGAAGACCGTGGGGCCCAAAGCCGAAGCCACTTTCGCCGCTGGCGACTACGCGGCCTCGCTGCAGGCGTTGGCCGCCCTGAAGGCGCCGGTCGATGCATTCTTCGACGGCGTGATGGTCAACGCCGAAGACCCGGCGCTGCGCGCCAACCGGCTCGGGCTGCTCGCAACCCTGCATCAATCGATGAACCGGGTGGCTGACCTCTCCAAACTAGCCACCTGAACTTTTTTCAAGGCAAACACCATGAAACTCGTCATCCTCGACCGCGACGGCACCATCAACAGCGACAGCGACGACTTCGTCAAGGCGCCGGACGAGTGGTTGCCGCTGCCGGGTTCGCTGGAGGCCATTGCGCGCCTGAACCATGCCGGCTGGCACGTCGTCATTGCGTCCAACCAGTCGGGGCTGGGGCGCGGCCTCTTCGACGTGGCGGCGCTCAACGCCATGCACGCCAAGATGCACAAGCTGCTGGCCGCGGTCGGCGGGCGCATTGATGCGGTGTTTTACTGCCCGCATGCCCCCGAGGAAAGCTGCACCTGCCGCAAGCCGCTGCCTGGCCTTTTTGAGCAGATCGGTGCGCGTTTCGGCGTGCCGCTCAAAGGCGTGCCCACCGCAGGGGATTCGCTGCGCGACCTGCAGGCCGGCGCAGCTGCGGGGTGTGAACCGCACCTGGTGCTGACGGGCAAGTCGGCACGGTACCGCAGCGGCGGGCGGCCTGAAGGCTTGCCCGAAGGCACGCAGTTGCATACCGATTTATCGGCATTTGCCGATTTCATCCTCGAACGCAGTGCCCGGCCCCTGCAAGTGGCCCTGTAGGTGATGCTATAAAAATGCTAGCTACCTGCGCTGACCAGATAAGGGTTAGAGCCTTAAAACATCGTGAAAACTGCTGTACACCAGCATCCACAACCTGCCAGATACCGGAAACCTTGACATGCGCCTGATTCGATCAATTCTTCATCTGCTGTGGATGGCCGTCACGGTGATCCCCTGGGCGACCTTTGTGGTGATTGCCTCCCTCTTTGTCAGCAGCAACACCATGTACTGGATGTGCGCGGGCTGGCTGCGCGTGGCGGTCAGCGGCGGCACCTTCATCCTGGGCATCAAGAACCGGGTGACCGGCATGGAAAACCTGCCCACGGGCCAGACCAGCGCCGCTGTTCTGCTGCTCAAGCACCAGAGCACCTGGGAGACCCTGTGCATGCCTACGCTGATGCCACACCCCCTGGCCTACGTTTTCAAGAAGGAGCTCTTGTACGTACCGTTCTTCGGCTGGGCGATGGCGCGCATGGACATGATCCACATCGACCGCAGCCAGCGCTCACAGGCTTTCAACAAGGTCGTCGTGCAGGGCAAGCGCCTGATGGCACAGGGCACCTGGGTCATCATGTTTCCCGAAGGCACACGCATCCCGCGTGGCCAGAAGGGTACTTACAAATCCGGCGGCACGCGCCTGGCCATTGAAACCGGCGCTCCCGTGATCCCGATTGCCGTGACCTCGGCCAAATGCTGGCCGCGCAAGGCCTTCATCAAAACCCCGGGCATCGTTGACATCTCCATCGGCAAGCCCATCGACAGCGCGGGCCGGCAGCCCGACGAGTTGATGCGCGAGGTGGAAACCTGGATCGAAGCCGAAATGCGGCGCCTTGACCCCGAGGCTTATGCCGGAGAAGTGGTCGCCGCGCCCGCCACATCCGTCGCGCCCAATACCTGAGCGGCCAGCCTGCCCATGCTGTCAAGCTAAACTGCCATGATGCAACGGCTTCTTCAGTTCACGCTCGACCTGTTTGATTCCGCGCCGGCGCCGCTTGCTGGCGTTCCCAGCGGCTCCAAAGCCAGAAAAATCAAGCCAAAAAGGCCTGAGACGACCGATAACAGTGCGCAACCAGCTATCGAAAATATAGCGGTGGCAGATTTCGTCGGCCCCCATCTTCCCGCACAAACCATCCAGCAGGCGCTGGCCCCGGCTACTTTCCGCCACCCCCGCGCCAGCCGTGAGACCGTCCTGGGCGGTGTGCTGGTGGCCTACGAATTTCGCCGCAGCAAACGCAAGACCATCGGCTTTTCTGCCGGCGCCGACGGCCTCACGGTCAGTGCGCCCAAATGGGTGCCGCTGTATGAAATCGACAAGGCCGTGCTGGAAAAATCCGGTTGGATCCTGGCCAAGCTGCAGGAAACCCGCGCGCGCCATGAGCGCCTGGAGTCCGCACGCATTGACTGGAAGGACGGCACTACGCTGCCTTTCCTGGGTGACCAGGTCATTGTGGTGATCGATCCGCGGCACGCTTTCGGCGGCGTCGGCGCCGAACTCAAAACCGGCCCCGCCGCCGCCGAAGTCTTGTTGCAGGGCGACGGCGATGCGGCCAATGGCACCTTGCCCGGCGTGGCGCAGCTCACGCTGCACGTGGGCCTGCCCCAGCAGGCCACGCCCGAGCAGATCCGCGATGCCGTGCAGGCCTGGCTGATGCGCCAGGCCAAGCGCATCTTTACCGAGCGGCTCAACCATTTCGCGCCGCACCTGGGCGTGCAGTGGCGCAAGCTCAGCCTTTCCAGCGCCGGCACCCGCTGGGGCAGCGCCAGCGCCGATGGTTCCATCCGGCTGAACTGGCGCTTGATCCATTTCAAGCAGTCGGTGATCGACTACGTGGTGGTTCATGAATTGAGCCATTTGCGTGTCATGGACCACAGCCCGCGTTTTTGGGACACCGTGCGCGCGGTGGTGCCCGACTACGCCGAGCTGCGCGGCCAGCTCAAGGACGAAGCAATTCCCCGCTGGTAGGCCGGCGCTGCTGCGTTTGGCATGCCCCGTTGAGCGACGTCAAAGGGGGTACAAATCACAGTACTGCGGCGTTTCTTTACTTGGTAATATGAGAAAACACCAAAAAAAGCAGAAAACGACAGGGATTGACTCCGCGCACCTGAAGTCCACATGAACGACAAACTCATACTCGTAGTTGAAGACAACCCGGACCACCTGGAACTGACCGTTCTGACGCTGGAGGAGCAGGGCGTCACGGCCGAGATTGCCGTCGCCCGGGACGGTGTGCAGGCGCTGGACTTTCTATTCGGCCAGGGTGCCCATGCGGGGCGCGACACGCAAAGGCAGCCGGCTTTCATCCTGCTGGACATGAAGTTGCCCAAGCTCTCCGGTCTGGACGTACTGCGCAGCGTGCGGGCCAATCCCCTGACCGCGCTGGTGCCGGTCGTCATGCTGACATCTTCCAGCGAGCGGTCCGACATCGTGGCGTGTTACCAGAGCGGGGCCAACGGGTTTGTCCGTAAACCTGTCGATTTTGGGGGGCTGACCGAAAAGCTCAACCGCCTGCAGGCCTACTGGCTGGGCGTCAATGAATCCATCGCGGCCGGCTGACATCCCGTGACGCACCGGTGGCCCAGAAACACCCGGTGCCGGTACCTGCGGCGCTGATGCCATGAAGCTTCATATCACGCTGCGGACCCGCCTTGTCATGCTCGTGCTGGTGGCGATAGTGCCGATGTTTGGCCTGTCCATTTTCAAGGCCGTCTACAACGCCGACGCCGCCGTCGAGCGCGCCCAAACCGACCTGCAATTCGCCGCATCGCTGGCCGCATCCAGCCAGCAGCGCCTGGCGGAATCGGCCCGGCAGATACTGACGGCGATTGTTCATGTGCCCGGCCTGCGGGACGGCAACGCCGACCGCTGCAACCGCTACCTTGTAGAGCTCAACAAGCTGTTTCCGCTTTACGCCAATTTCGGTATTGTGGGAACGGACGGCTATGCGCTGTGCAACGGGCAGGAAGGCGTGCGGCTCGGCTACCTGGGCGACCGTGCCTATTTCCGCAATGCCGTTGAGCAGCGCAGCTTTGTGGTGGGTGAATACATTGTGGGGCGTGCCACGGGCCGGCCTTCCATCACATTTGCGTTGCCGCTGCTGGACAAGGACGGGCGCGTTGACATTGTGGCTTTTGCGTCGGTTGACCTGGCCGAGATGGCGAAATCCACCATCGACGTCCAGCTGCCGCCCGGCGGCGCGCTGGGCATACACGACCGCGGCGGCGTGCTGCTGGCGGGCAAACCCGACCTTCCCATACGAATCGGGCAGGTGGCCAGAAGCCCCGTGCTGAAGGCGGCCGTGCAGCAGATGCGTAACGGAACCAGCGATGGGCCGGACGGCACCGGGCAACGCCGCCTGTGGGCTTTCATGCCCAGCAGCCCCGACGTACACGCCGCTTTTTTTGTGGCGGTCAGCCTGGACCGCGAACTGGTCGTCGGCGCCAGCCGGGAACAGCTGTGGCTGGAACTGGTGGTGTTGTTGCTGGTGGCATTTGTGGGCGGCGGCATCGCCTGGGTCATCGGCGGGCGTGCCATTGTTGAGCCCACCCGAAACATCCTTGAGGCCATCCGGCAGCTCCAGAACGGCCGGCTGGATGTGCGGATACCACCAGGCCGGCCTGACGATTTCGGGGAGTTTGCGAGGATATCCACGGGCTTTAACCGCATGGCCGAGTCGCTTGAGCAACATCGGAGTGTCCTGGAGGCCGAACTGGCAAACAGCGAAGCCATCCAGCAGAAACTGCGGGACGCCCAGCGCCTGGGCCGCATCGGCTACTGGCAGCTGGACACCGGCACCGATGAAAGCTGGTGGTCCGATGAGGTTTACGAGGTGCTCGGCGTTGACCGCGCGACCTTCGACAGGAACCATGGCAGATTCATGCAGCTGGTCCATCCCGGGGACCGCCAGGCCTTCAAGGAACGGCGCGATCTGTCCGTTCGGACCAACCAGCCGCTGGACATGGAGTTCCGCATCGTCACGTCCGCTGGCGAGATTCGATGGGTCCACCTGTTTGGCCGCGCTGACGAAGCGCAGCCCGGGGACACCGGGCAGGAGGGGCAAGGCGCGGGCCGCGGCCCGTCGGGGCGCCGCCGCTCCGGCGTGATCCAGGAAATTACCGACCGCAAGCGCGCGGAACTGGTGGTGGCCCGCAGCACGGAGCTGCTGAACCGCACCGGCGCGCTGGGGAAAGTCGGCGGATGGGAGGTCGCTGTCGACACCATGACGCCTTACTGGTCTGAAGAAATTTACCGCATCCACGAACTCGATCCGGCGGCCGGCCTGGGGGTTGAGGAGGCGCTCGACTTTTATGCACCCGAAGCGCGGCGCACCATCCGCTCGGTCGCCCTGGCTGCCCTGAAGCAGGCAACGCCATGGGACCTGGAGCTGCCCCTCATCACGGCAAAGGGCCGGCGCATCTGGGTGCGCACGCAGGGCCGGGCTTTGCAGCGGGACGGCAAGGTTGTGAGCCTGGTCGGCGTGCTGCAGGACATCACGGAACAGCACGAAGCGCAGGCGCACCTGCGCCTTCTGGAAACCGCCGTATCCCGGCTCAACGACATTGTGCTCATCACCGAGGCCGCACCCATCGATGGCGCCGGCCCGCGCATCATCTTTGTCAACGACGCTTTTGAGCGCCGTACGGGTTACACGCGTGAGGAGGTGCTGGGAAAAACACCACGCCTGATGCAGGGCCCCAAAACGCAGCGGGACGAGCTCGACCGCATCAAGGCCGCACTGGAAAAATGGCAGCCGGTACGCGCGGAGCTCATCAACTACACCAAGAGCGGCGAGGAAGTCTGGCTGGAGCTCGACATTGTTCCGATCACCGACACCAAAGGCCACTACACCCACTGGGTCGCGGTGCAGCGCGACATCACCCAGCGCAAGCTGGCAGAGCAGGCACTGGTAGAAAGCGAGCACCGCTACTCGGCTCTCTTTGAAATGGCGCCAATCCCGATGTGGGTTTTTGACGCCGAGACCTATCGCTTCCTCATGGTCAACGAAGCCGCCGTCAAGAGCTATGGCTATACGATGGAAGAGTTTCTGTCGATGACGATCTACGACATTCGCAGCGAAGCAGAAGCTCAAAACCTCCGGACCCAGCACGCCGCCTCGCCTTTGATCGTCAAGGAACGCTGGGAGCATCGCCGCAAAGACGGGTCATTTTTCACTGCCCGCCCTTTTTCAACCTCGGTGCGGTATGCCGGCCGCCCGGCGCGTTTTGTCCTGGCGCTGGATATCTCGGCCCAGGTCAAGGTTGAAAATGAGGTCCAGGAACACCTGTACACCTTGCAGCGCGCCGCCGACGCAGCCCAGGCCATCACCTGGCATCAGACGCTTGAAAGCACCATGCACGAGGTGGCCGAGCAGGCCCGGGGGGTGATAGGCGCGCACCAGGCGATCGTCAGCCTCACCGTGAACAGCGACTGGGGGCAGGCCATCAACGCCCTGTCGCTTTCCGAAAAATATGCGAAATACCGGGACATGATCGAGCCGCCCGACGGCACCGGCATTTACGCCCTGGTCTGCCAGACCAACCGGTCCATGCGCATGACCCAGGCCGAGCTGGAGGCGCATCCGCGCTGGCACGGCTTCGGCAGTTACGCCGACAAGCATCCAGCCATGCGCGGCTGGCTGGCCGTGCCGCTGACGGGCCGCGACGGCAAAAACATCGGGCTGCTCCAGCTGTCCGACAAATACGAGGGTGAGTTCACGCAGGAGGACGAATATGTGGCGCTCGAACTGGCCCAGCTCGCGTCCATCGCCATCCAGAACTCTCGCCTGATCGAGGAGGTCAGCCAGCTCAACACCGGACTGGAGCAGAAAGTCGCCGAGCGCACACTGGCGCTGGAGCGGCAAGAGGCGCTCTTCCGGGCGCTGGCCGAACAGGCGCCCCAGGTGGTATGGACCAGCGACCCGGACGGCGCGGCCACCTACTTCAACCGAGCCTGGTTTGACCTGGCGGGCGGCAAGATGGAGGACTGGACCGGCACGCAGTGGTTTACGGCCATTCATCCGGACGACCTCCCCGATATCAGGGCCCGCTGGCAGGTCGCCCGGGAGACGCGGTCGCAATACTCGGGCATACGCCGCGTGCTGGCCAGGGACGGCGTGCACACCATGTCCTACCGCGCATCGCCCGTGCTGGACGAACGCGGTGAAGTGGCCTTTTGGGTGGGCATTGACGCGGACATCACCGAGATCAAGGCCATTGAGGCCGCCCTGCGCCTGTCCAACCAGGAACTCGAGGCATTTTCATACTCCGTGTCGCACGACCTCCGCTCGCCGCTGAACACCGTGGACGGCTTTAGCCGCCTGCTGGGCAAACACCTGGGGGCCGATGCCGGCGAGAAGGTGACGCATTACCTGGCACGCATCCAGGCCGGCGTGGCGCAGATGGGGCAACTGATTGAAGACCTGCTGTCGCTGGCGCAGGTGTCGCGCACGCCCCTGAACAACAAKGTGGTGGACCTGTCGGAGCTGGCCCGCATCATCCTGGACGAATGGCGGGTGCGCGACCCCGAACGCAAGGTTGCGGTGAACATCGAAAAAGGGCTGAAGGCGCACGGCGACAGCCGGCTGGTCCGGGTGGTGATGGAAAACCTGATCGGCAACGCCTGGAAGTTCAGTGCCCAGCAACCCCTCAGCGAAATCACCGTAGGCTGCCAGCTTGATGCAGCGGGGCTGCCGGAGTTTTTCGTCAGGGACAATGGTGCCGGCTTCGACATGGCCTATGCCGACAAGCTCTTCAAGCCGTTTCAGCGCCTGCATGCCGTCGCGGAGTTTCCGGGCACGGGCATCGGGCTGGCCACCGTCAGCCGCGTGATCAAGCGGCATGGCGGCAGGTTGTGGGCCGAGGCGGCGCCCGGCAAGGGGGCAACGTTCTTCTTCACCCTGCCCACCGCACCGCTGTCCCCCTGACGCTGGCAGTGCCCGTTGGTGTTAGTTGATGCTTACTATCATTTTCTATGAAGCGATTGAGTCGAATTGATTAAAATGCCCAAAATGAAACACTCCAATCCCCGTTCGGTCTGCCATGGCGCGTGAACCCAAGTCCTTCGAGGCCGCGATCACGGCTGCGGATTTCTCCAGCGAGGATTACTGCGGCACCAGCTATGCAGCCAAGCTTCTGGGGCTCTCCGTTGCGACGGTGCAGTCCCTGGTTGAAAAAGGGGAAATCGAGGCGTGGAAGACGCTGGGTGGGCACCGCCGCATTGCGCTGCAGTCCATCAACGCCTACCTGGCCAAAAACAGCCCACAGCTGTCCCGTGTCGACACCGACCCCAAAAGCCGCCTGCGGGTGCTGATGGTGGAAGACGACGAAGACACCCGCGAGCTGTACCGCTGCCAGTTTGAAGACTGGGACCTGCCGGTTGACTGCACCTGGATGCCATCTGCCCTGGAGGCCATGATGGATATCGCCAGCATGCGGCCCGACCTGCTGATCACGGACCTGTCCATGCCCGGCGTGGACGGCATTGAGATGCTCAAGACACTCAAACGCAACGTGCAACTGGCCGACATGCAGATCGTTGTCATCAGCGGCTTGCCTCCCGACGCCATTGCGGCACGCGGAGGCTTGCCCCAGCACGCCCACCTGCTGAAAAAACCTGTCAACTTTGAATGGCTGCACGGCTACCTCACCGCTTTGGTGACGGCTAACCGGAAGTGGAGGGCTTGAGCCCCCACGCTTTTCACTTCGCCTTCGGCTTCGTGTAATGCGCTGCCCCCCGAGGGGGCGCTGCGCCTGCGGTCTGGCAAAGCCAGTCCCGCGGCCCCTGCTGGTAAAGAAGGGGCCCCACAGCCATCC
>NZ_JBFUCA010000052.1:0-13647 GCF_056405475.1 Polaromonas sp. P1_G4 | reverse complement strand
TGGCAGCAAGGCTCCCAAGTATTTTGACGCGCTACGGCAGTGTGCAGGTGCAGACATCAGCACCTCTTCAGTATGGTGCACGTTCAATCGAACTGCCTCTGGAGGCGGTCAGGTCGGTGACACCCATGGCCCGAAAGCTCGGGCGTGCTGATGCGGATCATCACGATGTCGACGCGTTGCTGGCTCGGGAATTGGCGGGCCGCGACGAGCACACTGTGACCGTGCCGCCCATGTCTGTTGCTGCCTGGGTTCAACTGGCATGAGGCACGCAGCATCTCCTGTGTGCATTGGCCATCTTGCCGACCACCCGCAGCACCTTGCGGCGCTGGCCGCGTGGCACCAGGCGCAATTCGGCTATCTCAATACATCGGTTACGGTTGAGCAGCGCACACAAAGGCTGAAGGCATCCGCGCAGAAGGGCGCGTTGCCGATGACCTTTGTGGCGGTTTGCGAAGGCCGGCTTTTGGGGTCGGCGAGCTTGCTGCCACAAACGATTACCCATTCCCACTTGTCTCCCTGGCTGTCCAGTGTTTATGTAGCGCTCGAGCACAGGAACAAGGGGATTGGGTCGGCGCTGGTCCGGCATGTGGTTCGGGAGGCCGCCGGCATGGGCAAAGACAAGGTCTACCTGTTTACACCGAACAGCRAAGCCCTGTATGCCCGGCTCGGCTGGAAAGTCGTCGAACATACGGAATATCAGGGACACAGCCTCACGATCATGTGCGTGTAAGCCTATAGATACGCCCCTCGCCGCATGTGCCGGGACGCTGCCCAGGTTGAACTACTCTTTGGGCTGTCCGGCCTTGCGTTGGTGACTGTGTGCCTGCGCAAGGTTCACCATGTTGTGTTCAAGTGCCTTGCGCCGTTCGTCCTTGGGTAGCCGGGCCAGCTTTTTGACCGCATCATAAAACCGTTGCCAGTCACGGCCCTCGTGTTCGAACAAGGCTTCAAAGCCCGGCACCAGTTCGTCGTACGCGGCCTGTGCGCCAAACGAGGCATTGTTGGCGTTCGCCACCCACAGGTCGTAACCGGCAAAGCCGCCCCATGATGCCTTGAGTTCAGCATAGGCGTCGCGAAAGCGCTGGTACGCTATCATTTTGCTAGCTGCTTGCGCAGGTTCTGATTGGGCTGCGGCATCATTTTGATCATAAATTGCGGTCAGTTCGCGGCGCGTGGCCAGTGCCAGCGCGCGGAACTGCCGGCGCCGGCCATCGAATACCGCGTAGGCCTTGCGTGCGTCATCGCCAGCCTGCGTGGCCAGCCAGCGCTCGATACCCAGGCGTTCGACGGCAGTGGCAAACGATTCATTGAACATCGTGTCACCCGGCGCAAACACCACCTGGTGCGACAGTTCGTGAAAGATCAGCCGGGCCAGTTCCCCCTCAGGGTAGCCGATGAAGGTGTTGAGCAAAGGGTCGCCGCCGGCCCAGTTCATCCAGCCCAGCGTGGAATACGCGGGCACGCCGTAAACGCTGGCTTCCAGGCCTTCGGCCTTGAGCCGCGCCGCTTCGGCGCGCGCGTCGGCCTCATTGAAGTAACCGCGGTAGCCTACACAGCCCGTGACCGGGAAGCACCAGGTTTTGAGCGTGAGCGAAAACGCCGGCGCTGCCACCACGTTCCAGACCACGGCGCTGCGGCGCAGGTCGGCATAGCGCCGGTAGCTGGCGTTGTCGGGCAGTTTCAGCTCGGCCACCGCAAAGCTGCGGATGCGCTGCGACAGTTCCAGCCGGCTTTTCAACGAGGCCGATGTTTGCGCATCACCGAGCCAGTCGTCCACCGGCCGGGCCGCGTTGAGCATCTGCATGTGGCCGCTGACGGACTGCCAGTAGTAACCCAGGTCAGCACACCCCGTGAGGCACAGTGCGGCTGCGGCCAGCGCAGCAGCCAGGCCGGTCAGTGTCTTGGCGCGCGTTCGGCTCACCGTGCCTCAAGCTGTTTCAGCGTCGCGCTGCACCTGCACCAGGCAATCGTAAAAAACGGGGCCGCGGCCCATGTCGGTCAGGTGCTGGCTGGTGAGCTGGTTCACATTGGTGCCGTCCAGGCCCAGCTTGCGCCACCAGATACCCAGGCCGTTGACCACGCCGGGGCGCGCCCGCGCGGAGACTTCGGCCTTGACGCGGTACTCGCCGCGCTGGTTGAACACCTTGACGACCGCGCCCGTGGTGATGCCGCGCGCGGCGGCATCGTCTGCATGAATCTCCAGCACCGGTTCGGTTTCCATGTCGCGCAGGCTTTTCACGTTGACGAAGGTGGAGTTGAGGAAGTTGCGCGCGGGCGGCGAGATCATGGCCAGCGGGAACAGGTCGGACGTGTCGGCTGCTTCGTAATTGGGCACGTGGCCAGGCAAGCCGTCGGCGCCTGTGGCTGCCAGCCGGGCACTGAAGAATTCGCAGCGGCCCGACGACGTGGGGAAGTTGCCTTCGGCAAACGGCGCATCGGGCAGCGTCAGCGTGGCAAAGCCCATGTCCAGCAGCTGCTGGAAGTCCACCTTGTCGCCAAACGTCGCGCGGCACAGCTGCTCGTCGCTGTCGGCAAAGCAGGGCCCGGTAAAGCCCATGTGGGCGGCCAGCTCGCGAAAGATCTGCGTGTTGGGTTTGGCCTGGCCCATGGGCGCGATGGCCGGGCGATTCAGCAGCACGTCGGTGTGGCCGTAGGAGGCATGCACATCCCAGTGCTCCAGCTGCGTGGTGGCCGGCAGGATGTAGTCGGCGTAGTCGGCCGTATCGGTCTGGAAGTGCTCAAGCACCACAGTGAAGAGGTCTTCACGCGCGAAGCCCTGAACCACTTTTCCGGATTCCGGCGCCACTGCCACCGGGTTGCTGTTGTAGGCGATCAGCGCCTCGATCTTCGGGCCGAACTGCACCGACGTGGGTTCCAGCAGGGCGTTGCCGATGGTGCTCATGTTGATGGTGCGCGGCTGGCGGTCCTGCAGCAGGTCGGGCCGCTGCAGGGCAGCTTTGTCGACCGGGAACAGGCCCGAGCTGCTGAGCAGCACGCCGCCGGCCCGGTGCCGCCACGCACCCGTCAGCGCGGGCAGGCAGGCAATGGCGCGCGCCGCATTGCCGCCGCCGCGCACGCGCTGCATGCCGTAGTTCAGGCGGATCGCTGCAGGCTGCCGGTTGACGAAGCATTCGCCATAGTCGCGGGCCAGCGATCGGATCTGTTCCGCCGGCACGCCGCAGACCTGTGCCGCGCGTTCGGGAGGCCACTGCAGCGCACGTTCGCGCAGTCCGCCGTCGGGGTCTTGCCAGCCCAGGGTGTGCTGCGCGATGTAGTCATGGTCGAGCCAGTCGTGGGTGATCAGTTCGTGCATCAGCGCCAGTGCCAGCGCCGCGTCGGTGCCCGGCAGCAGGGCGATGTGCTCATGGCATTTCTCGGCGGTTTCGCTTTTGCGCGGGTCGATGCATACCAGCTTGGCGCCGTCGCGTTTGGCCTGCTGTGCATAACGCCAGAAGTGCAGGTTGCTGCCGATGGAGTTGCTGCCCCAGATGATGATGAGTTTCGATTCGGCGAAAAACTCCACCCGCATGCCGACCTTGCCGCCCAGTGTTTGCGTGAGGGCCTCGCCGCCGGCTGATGAGCAGATGGTGCGGTCCAGGAGTGACGCGCCGAGCTGGTTGAAAAACCGGCCCGCCATGCTTTCACCCTGCACCTGGCCCATGGTGCCGGCATAGCTGTAAGGCACGATGGCCTCGGGGTTGCGCGCTGCGATGGCTTTGAGGCGGGCCGCAATGTCGGCCAGCGCCGCTTCCCAGCTCACGGGTTCAAACTGCCCGCTGCCCTTGGGCCCGCTGCGTTTGAGTGGATGCAAAAGGCGCTCAGGGTGGTAGGTGCGTTCGGTGTAGCGAGAGACTTTGTTGCACAGCACGCCGCCGGTGTGGGGGTGGTCCGGGTTGCCCTGCACACGAATGGCCACRCCATCTTCCACCGTGGTCAGCAGCGAGCAGGTGTCCGGGCAGTCGTGCGGGCAGGCGCCCAGCACCTGCAGGGCCGCAGGCTTCAGCCCGGTGTCAGGTTCGGCCTTGGCCATAGGGGAGATGCTGATGGTATTGCTCATGGTTCAACTTTATATTGGCAGGCATACCGGCCCCCGGGGATGAGGAGACGACATGACAACAAAAACAGGAATGCATTCATTCCGCGTGCTGGCCAGGATCACCATGGTAGCGGCACTGGCCGCCCTGATGGCGCCGGGGGTGTATGCCGAAGATGGCATCAGTAAAACCGCTGTCACGCTGGGGCAATCCCTGGCCATGACCGGGCCCGGCAGCACGCTGGCTGTGCCGTTTGCCCAAGGCGCGCGCCTTTATTTCGACCACGTCAATGCCGGCGGCGGTGTCAACGGCCGCAAGATCGAACTGACCACGCTGGACGATGCGGGCAACCCCGATACCGCCGCGGCCAACACCCGCAAGCTGCTGGACCAGAAGGTGTTTTCGCTCTTCGGTTACTACGGCTCACCACAGGTCACGGCCGTCAATCCGCTGTTGAAAGACACCGACATTTTGCTGTTCGCCCCCATGGCCGGCGCCGACGAGCTGCGCGGCTCGCTCTATCCCAACGTGTATTCGGTCCGGCCCGGTTATTCGGAAGAAGCCGCCATGATCACGCGGCATGCCGAAACCCTGGGCATGCGCAAGCTGGCCATCCTGCACGGCAAGGATGCCGAGTCAATGGCGGCGCTGGATTCGGCCGAGCGCACCATGGGCGGGCTGGGCGCCAACCTGGTGGCCAAGTCGGCCCTCTCGGGCGGCAGTGTGGCCACGAGCGTTGAACAGATTCTGGGCAAGAAGCCTGAATCCGTACTGGTCATCAGCGACGCTTCCGGCGCCGCCAGCGCGATACGCGATTTGCGTGCCAAAGGCTTTCGGGGGCCCATCTACGGCTTTTCCAGCACTGGCGAAAGCCTGCTGGCCGAGCAGCTGGGTGCAGCCGGTGCCGGTGTGGTGGTGGTGCGCGTCACACCCAAGTCGGACAACGCCAAGAGCGTCCTGGTCCGTGAACTGCAGGCCGACGCTACAGCGGCCAAACTGGGCAAACCCAATGTGTACATGCTCGAAGGCTACATCGCCGCCTGGACCTATGTCGAAGCGCTGCGCAAGGCCGGAAAGGACCCGACCCGCGTCAAATTGCGCAAGGCACTGGACACCATGCAGGAGCTGAGCCTGGGCGGCTTTCGGGTTCACTTTGACGGGGACCGCGTGGGCTCCAAACTGGTGGAGCTCAGCCTGATTGATGCCACCGGGCGGGTGCGGGAATAGGAAGGGTGAGATAGCGGAAATTGGCGAGTGTTGTGGGCTGGATGATGCAAAAGGTGACAAATTACCGGCTGTTGCGTTGCTGGCTTCCGCTAAAGTAGTGACCTATCTCACGTATTTGTAACTTAGTTTTTACAAATCAAGCCGTTTGTAAATTTTTGTTGCGAAGATAGCGTCATGAACATTACTCGCAGAACCTTTTCCACCGCTGTCGGCGCTTCCGTGCTGGCGGGTTTCAACATCGCGCATGCCCAGACCGACAAGATCATCCTGGGCCAGTCGGCGCCTTTCACTGGCCCGGCTGCGCAGCTGGGCATCCAGTTCTACCAGGGCGCGAAGGTGTACTTCGACCAGGTCAACGAACAGGGCGGCGTCAACAAGCGCCTGATTGAAATCCGCAACCTGGATGACGGCTATGAGCCCGCCCGCTGCGCCGAAAATACCCGCAAGCTGATCGACGACGAGGTGTTTGCGCTGTTCGGCTACATCGGCACCCCCACCAGCATCGTCGCCCTGCCGCTGGCCACCAAAGACAAAGTCCCGTTCATCGCGCCGTTTACCGGTGCCATGGCCTTGCGTGACCCCTTCAACAAATATGCCTTCCACGTGCGCGCTTCGTATAACGACGAAACCGGCCTTATCGTCAAACAGCTGACCGCCCTGGGGCTGAAGAAAATCGCCGTGTTCTACCAGAACGACGCCTACGGCAAGGCCGGGCTGGACGGCGTCACGCTGGCCCTGGGTGCGCAGAACCTGAAGCCCGTGGCGCAGGCGACTGTTGAACGCAACACGGTGGACGTGGCCAAGGCCGTCACCACGCTGGTGGCCGCGGGCCCCGATGCGGTCGTGCAGATCGGTGCTTACAAGGCCTGCGCCGCCTTCATCCGCGAAGCCCGCAAGGCCGGCTACGGCGGCACGTTCTACAACGTGTCGTTTGTCGGAACGCAGGCGCTGGCCGATGAGCTGGGCAAGGATGGAGCAGGCGTGGTGGTGTCACAGGTCATGCCTTCGCCCTACAACGGAGCGCGGCCGATTGTGCGCGAGTTTACTGAAGCGGTGAAGGCGGCCGGCAAGGACGCGAAGGTCAATTTCTCCAGCATGGAAGGCTATGTGGCCGCCAGGATTCTGGTGGACGGCCTCAAGCGCGGCGGCGCCAAGATGACCCGCGAGTCGCTGATTTCGGGCATGGAAGCCATCGGCACCCAGTCGGTGGGCGGATTTTCCGTGACGTTCTCGCCGACCGACCATGTGGCGTCCCACTTCGTGGAACTGTCGATGCTGACGGGCGACGGCCGAATACGGACGTAACCCCCCGAAGCGGCCTGCGGCCGCCTCCCCCTAAGGGGGCGCCACCTGCGGCCCGGCAAAGYCGGTTCCGCGATGGCCTGCGCGAAAGCCCGCCTCTAGCGAAGCTCGCCGGTGTTCGCCAAGCCTTGCATGAAGTCCTCGCAGCGCGCGAGCTGCTCCAGACTCACAAATTCGTCGGGCTGGTGCGCCTGGTTGATGCTGCCGGGTCCGCACACCACTGTGGGAATGCCGGCGTTTTTGAACAGGCCTGCTTCGGTGCCGAAAGCGACCAGCGTGGTTTCTTTCGTGCCTGCCAGGCGCTGGGCCAGTTGGGTCACCGCGTCGCCGGCGGAGCCGAGGAAGGCCGGTACTTCACAAATCGTCTCAAAGCTGAAGCCGGCGTCGGGCGCTATCTTTTTCATAGCTGGTTGCGCACGTTCCGCATAGGCTACAAGCTCTTTTTGCATTAAAGCCGCATCCGCCGTGGGCAGGTTGCGGAATTCGTAGCGAAACTCCGCGTCGCGCGGCACCACGTTGTCGGCAATGCCGCCGTGGAACTGGCCGACGCTGGCGGTGCTGAAGGGCACGTCGAAGCCTTCATAGCGCGGCTCGTTGGCCTCAAAGCCGTCGGCCATGTCGCGCAGCTTGCCGACGACACGCGCCGCCATCTCGATGGCGTTGACGGATTGCGGCGTGAGCGAGGAGTGCGCCTCCTTGCCGCGCACGCAGCATTTGTAGCGGTACACGCCCTTGTGCGCGGTGGCCGGCACCATGCTCGTCGGTTCGCCCACGATGCAGGCGAGCGGCTTGATGCCCGCGTCCTTCATGTCGGCAATCAGCTCCTTCACGCCCATGCAGCCGACTTCCTCGTCGTAGCTCAGCGCCAGATGCACCGCAAATGGCGCCTGACTGTTCAAAAAATCCCCGGCGTGGGCCAGCGCCAGGCCGATAAAACCCTTCATGTCGCAGCTGCCGCGGCCATACAGCCGGCCGTCACTGACCGTGGCCGACAGCGGGTCCAGCGTCCAGTCCTGGCCATCCCAGGGCACCGTGTCGGTGTGGCCCGACAGGATGATGCCGGCCGGTTTGCCTTCGCCCAGCGTGGCAAAGAGGTTGGCCTTGGTTTTGTCGGAATTGGTGGTGATGCGGCTGGCCACGCCGAGTTTTCGCAGCTCGTCGCGCACGAAATGAATCAGCGCCAGGTTCGAGTTGTGGCTGACCGTGTTCATGCGGACCAGGGTCTGGACCAACTGCAGGGCGTGGGGGGACACCGAAGGAACCGAGGGCGAGGGGGTCAAGGTGGGAGCCGTGAGGATGGGGGAGAAAGGTGCGGAATCCATGGCCTATTTTGGCCGCATTCCCTGATATGTGAAGCCGGTCCCGTCAGGTATGCTTCAACGTCGCTTTCCTCCGGGGCGTTTTTGCCCATCCTGATGTCTTCCTTGCCCCCTTCCTTGTTCTCTTCCCCGCTTGCATTGATACGGCTCATGCGGCCGCACCAGTGGCTCAAAAACGCCTTTGTGTTTGCCGGCCTGGTGTTCAGCCAGAACTGGCAGGACACCGCGCTGGACCTGCGCGTCTTCTACGCCTTTGCGGCGTTCTGCTGCCTCTCCAGCATGGTCTACATCATCAACGACTGGCATGACCGCGCGAGCGACGCCCTGCACCCCACCAAGCGCCACCGGCCGCTGGCCAGTGGCGCAGTGGCTGTGCCGGTGGCGCTGGTGCTGGCGGTCCTGTTGCTGATGGCGGGCCTGCTGCTGGCCGCGGGCAACCGCACGCTGCTGGTGTTGCTGGGCCTGTACACGGTGCTCAACCTGGCGTATTCGTGGCGGCTCAAGCAGGTACCGGTGGTCGACGTGTCCATCATTGCCTCGGGCTTCATGCTGCGCCTGCTGGCCGGCACCGTGGCCGTCGGCATTCCGCCTTCGCGCTGGCTGTTGCTCACCGGCATTTTTGTGGCCCTGTTCCTCGGTTTTTCCAAACGCAAGGCCGAAACTTTTCATGAAGAAGCCAGTCAGCGCGCCGTGCTGGCGCACTACCCGGCGGCCCTGCTCGACACCTTCATGGCCGCGACCATGACGGCCACGCTGACCACCTACAGCCTGTTTGCCACCAGCCCCGAGGCGCAGCTGCAGCACGGCGAGCGCCTGCTCTACACCGTGCCGGTGGTCATTTTCGGCATGCTGCGCTACACCTACCAGGTGCACCGCGGCCGCGGTGAAGACGTGGCGCGCGACATGCTGCGGGACCCGTGGATCCTGGCGGCCGGCACGCTCTGGCTGGCCATCTTCCTGAGCCGCCGCCTGTGATTCCCGAGGGCGCTCCGCCGCCCGCGCGCGGCACCTTGCCGTTCAAGCAGCTGTTGCTGGTGCTCGGCGTGGTGGCCACGGCTTATGCGGCCGTGCTGCTGATCTGGGGTGACAGCCCCAGGGCCTCGCTCGCGCTGCTGTGGTCGTGGACGGGCGCCCAGGCAGCAGGCCTTTGCCTGCTTAACTATCTGCTGCGCGGCCTGCGCTGGCGGCTGTGGATGGCCCACTTTGGGCGCCATTTCGGCTGGCTGCAGGGGCTGCGGCTGTACCTGGCTGGTTATGCCTTCACGCCCACGCCGGGCAATGTGGGTGAAGCGGTGCGCGGCTTGATGCTGGCGCAGCGCCCGCTGGGCACGGCGCAAAGCCTGGCCATCTTCGGCGCCGAACGGCTGGCCGACCTGCTGTGCCTGTTGCTGCTGTGTTTTCCCGCCGTGTGGTGGGGCCTGAACCATGGTGCGATGCCGGCGTCGCCCGGCTGGCTAGCCGGGCTGCTGGCCGCTGCGGCCCTGCTGCTGGCACTGGTGATGGGCCTGCTGTTCAAACATCGCGCGCGGCTGTTCCAGCGCTTTGCCTGGCTGCAGGAGGCCTGGTTGTGCCTGGCGGTGCGGCCGCTGCTCTGGTTTGGCCTGACGCTCACGGCCTGGGCAGCCCAGGGCGTCGCGGTCTGGCTGGTATGCCGCGAGATGAATGTCCCCCTCGGCCTGCTGACGGCCACCGGTTTTTACGCGGTCGCCATGGTGGCCGGTGCGTTGTCTGCCCTGCCGGCCGGCCTGGGCGGCACCGAAGCCGTGCTGACCGGCCTGCTGGTGGCGCAGGGCGCCACACCGGCCGCAGCCCTTTCCATCACGGTGCTGGTGCGGCTGCTGACCCTGTGGCTGGCCGTCGCCATTGGCGTGGTGGCCTTGCTTTATAGTGCGGCCATCCGCAAGGAAATCAGTTTTCGCTAGCCACTGCGGGCCTTCATTCCTGGCTTTTCCCGCACCATGCAAAGCCGCCAGGCCTACCCGTCCTCCCAGTTTCCATGCCCCAGAACCACGACACCGCCGCCTTTCCCGTTTCGCTGAGCCGCTGGCTGCTGGGTGCGGGCCTCCTGTCACTGCTGCTGCGGTTCTGGATCGCCGTCACCTTTCCGGTCACCGGCGACGAGGCCTTTTTCTATTGGTGGGGGGTGTACCCCGCCTGGGGCTATTCAGACCACCCGCCCATGGTGGGCTGGCTGATTGCGCTGATGCGCGCCACGCTGGGCGACAGCCTCTGGTCGATTCGCCTGCCCATCGTGTTGCTGCCGCTGGCGCTGGGTGCGGCGTTGTGGTGGGCGCTCAAGCCCGCGGGCAAGGTGCGCGCCGCCTGGGCTGTGCTGTTCTTCTGGCTGGCGCCGCTGAACTGGCTCAACGTCCTGATCACCACCGACACACCGCTGATTTTCTGGTCGGCGCTGTCCGTTGCCGCGCTGATGCGCGCCGAGCGCCGGGSGGCGCTGGACCGCGCCGCTTACGGCCTCTACGCCCTGTCGGGGCTTTTCCTGGGCTGCGCTTTTCTGTCGAAATACTTCTCGGTAGTACTCGGCTTCAGTTATCTCGTCTACTTCGTGTTGTACCGGCGTGAACGGCTCGCGGGTTTTGCGCTGCTGGTGTTGTGTGCATTGCCCGGCCCGGCCATCAACATCGCCTACAACATGTCGCACGGCTGGTCGAACATCATGTTCAACGTCTACAACCGCAACGAAGACGCGGTGTTCGAATGGCGCAAGCCGCTGACCTACATCGGCATGATGGTCTACCTGATCACGCCCGTGGCGGTATGGATGGCTGTGCGCTACCGTGATGCGCTGATGGCCGCCGCACGGAACCAGCGCCTGCTGGCCTGCCTGGTGGTGGTGCCGCTGCTGTTTTTTGCGCTGCTGTCAGGCAAGAAGGTGATTGGCCTGCATTGGGTGCTGTCGTTTTACCCTTTTGGCTTCGCCTTTTTGGCGGTTGCCTTGCCGGCTGACAGGCTCAAGGCCTGCGCCAAGGGGCTGGCCGTGTTTGCCGGCCTGCATGTGCTGGTGGTGGCCGGGCTGTACATGACGTCGCTGGATACCTGGAAAACTACCAAGCTGTATCCGCAGATCATCCGCAGCTACAAGACGGCCGAAATGCTGCAGCAGGTCACCGTGCCCGGCGTGGTGTTGATGGGCGAGGCCTACACGCCCGCGTCGATTTTCGGTTTTGAGCGCCGCGAATACATGCCGGTGTTCGGCGTCGGCAAGTTCCATGCGCGCCAGGACGACATGCAGGTCGACTTTTCGCTCTACCAGGGCAAAACGGTGCGTGTCATCGTCGCCGACAAGCCGAAGCTGGAAGAGTTTGCGCCTTACTTCGAGTCGGTGCGTGTGCTCAGCTTCGAGCAGGACGGCGTGCCCTTTTACGCGGTCGAAGGCACGGGCTTCAAATACCAGGCCTACCGCGAAGGCGTGCTGGGCACGATTTTCAAACGCTACTTCAACATTCCTTCGTGGCTGCCGATGACGGGCTGCCCCTTCTGCGTGCGCTACTGCGGGCAGGTGCGATGCCCGAGGTGAGCGCCGCCGAGACCGGTCCCGTCGTTGCCGCCTTTGACTTCGACGGCACGCTGACCCGGCGCGACACCTTCATTCCTTTCCTGGCGCGCGGCCTGGGCTGGCCACGGTTCCTGGGGGCCTTGCTCCGCTGCTTCCCGTGGCTGGCCGGCTATGCGCTGCGCCTGGTGCCCAACCACGTCGCCAAAGGCAAGCTGATGCAGGCCACGCTGGCCGGCCGCAGCCTGGCCGAGATGCAGGGCTGGACGGCCCGCTGGCTGGCCCACGATTTTCCCGGCCAGCTGCGCGAGGACGCCATGGCGCGCCTGGCCTGGCACCGCGAGGCCGGGCATTGCTGCGTCATGGTCAGCGCGTCGCCCGACATCTACCTGCAGGTGGTGGCGCGGCAGCTGGGGTTTGACGCGCTGCTCTGCACGGAAATGGAAGTGGTGGGCGAGGGTGAGGACGGGCATCTCACCGGCCGCCTCACTGGTCGCATGAGCACCCCCAACTGCCATGGCGAGCAGAAGGTGCTGCGACTGCAGGCCTGGGCGCTGGAGCGCTATGGGGAAACAGCGCTGGCCGGCGTCACCCTGTATGCCTATGGCGATACCTCCGGCGACAAGCCCATGCTGCGGCTGGCCCGGCATGCGTGGTACCGGGGCAAGCCTTGGGTGGATGCGGCACGGCCGGTGTGAGGGCTTGAGCCGGCCTGGCCCGGCGCCTGACGCAGGCGGGCCCACGTTGCTGATGCTATGGTTTTGATAGCTGCTTGCGCAAGATCCTTATGCCTTTCAGCCCTGTTTGGCACTCAAAAAGTGCCTCAAAACCTGCTTTGCGGCGCTGGAAATCGCCAAAACCGGCCCCAAAACACCAGTTTGAAGGCCATTTCGGCCTGTTTTTGAGCATCAATTTGACCTCCAGGCCAATGCTGAATTGCACAAGCAGCTATCAAAATCATAGCGAAAAACAGGCAGGGCCCGTGCGCCTTGCGACGCGCGGGCCCTGCCGGGAGTGCTGAGTAAGGCTTCGGTACCGCTCAGTCTTCGAGTTCGGCCTTGGCCATCTCCACGTCCAGCCGTTCGGTGGCGTCCAGCGGTTTGCTGGCTGCGGCCTGCTCGTACAGCTTGGTGGCTTCCTTCATTTTTTTGTCGCCTTCCAGCATGACGAGGCCGTTGGCGTATTCGATCATGCCGATGGCCGAGCCCGGGTGCAGCTTCAGCGCGTCCTTGTAGAGCGCCAGGCCGATGTCTTTTTTGGCGCCGTAGGTCATCCCGCCGATCAGCGAGCCCACCTTGTCGATCACCTCGGCATGAAAGGCCGCCAGCGCAATGTGCGCGTCTGCGTGCCTGGGTGAGAGCTTGATGGCCTGCTCCAGCGAATTCTTCACCTTGGTCCCCAGGCCCTGGGCCAGCGCCTTGGCCACGCTGATGCCCTGGCTGTAGCGGCCCAGCGCATAGGCCTGCCAGTACCAGGCGTTGGCGTTCTTCGGGTYGGCTTTTTGCTGGGCTTCGGCGCGTGCGGCCACTTCCATGAACATGTCCAGCTTGGCCTTTTCCTTGGTTTCGAGGTAGGTGGCGTACATGCTGGTGGCCTTGTTGGCCACGGTGATGCCGTCGCCGCCGGCCTTGGCGCCGGCTTCCGCCGCTTTCTGGAAGTCGCCGTTATGAAACAGTACCCAGGCCTGCAGCACATCGGCATCCTTGGGCAGGGGCTCGCAGTCGCCCTGGTGCAGGCGGGTCCAACTCTTTTTCAGGCTGGCGGCATCAAATGTGTAGTCGCCGGCGTGGGGAAAGGCAGTCCATTTGGCCATGTGTGTTGTCTCCTTGGTAAAAATTGTTGGTGTTATGAATGACGGCAGTTTGACGGAATTCAAGCCGGGTTGCTGTAAGCCCCGACCAGCGCCTGCAGGTGGGCGCGCTGGCCTTGCTCAAGATAGGGAATCAGCAGGTTGAGCACGTGGTGCGCGCCGCGCAGCAGGGCGGCCTGTGCGTTGGCAGGTTCCAGCGCGTTGCGCGGGTCGCGCACGTACTCAAAGCTCAGCCAGTAAGTGAGCACCACCACCATGCTGGTGGCCGTGGCCTCGACCTCGCGCGAATCAATCGTCACAGCGCCGGAGCGGCTCATGCCGTCCAGCAGGGCTTTCACTGCGCGGGTCTTGTTTTTGAGCACCCACTGGAAGTGGGTTTCGAGGCGGCGGTTCTTGCTCAGCAGGTCATTGAGGTCGCGGTACAAAAAGCGGTACTGCCAGATC
>NZ_JBFUCA010000051.1:0-13660 GCF_056405475.1 Polaromonas sp. P1_G4 | reverse complement strand
GCCACCCGAACCGATGTTGAGCCAGGACGACTATGTGCTGGCAAAAAAAGCGCGTCCGCCGAATCAGAAATCCAAAAGTGGCGGCGGCGTGCTGGTGGTCGGCATGGGTTCCCTGCTGACGCAATTGGCCAAATGCTGCAAGCCGGCGCCGCCGGATGAAATTCTCGGTTTCGTCACCAAGGGCAAAGGGGTCAGCATCCACCGCAGCGACTGCAGCAATTTTCGCAACATGGCCAGCGGCAGCCCCGACCGCGTGATTGAGGTTGAATGGAACGCACCCAAGACGGCGGATGGCGCGGTGTATCCGGTGGATGTGGCCGTGGAGGCGGCGGACAGGCAGGGCTTGCTGCGCGATATTTCCGAGGTATTCGCCAAGGAAAAAATGAATGTGATTGGTGTGCAGACACAGTCGGTCAAGGACAACCGCGGCGGCACGGCGTGGATGACATTCACCGTTGAAGTTGCGCAATCGGGCCGGCTTAACCAGGTGCTGGCCGTCGTGGCCGAGGTGCCGGGCGTGCGGTCCGCGCGGAGACGTTGAACCCGGCTGCAGGACTTTTTTCGGCAAATTTTCGGGGCGAAGCRAGATAGCCGTTTTGCTTTGCTACAATACGAGCTTCGAACAGTCCTTAGGCGCGTAGCTCAGCTGGTTAGAGCACCRYCTTGACATGGTGGGGGTCGTTGGTTCGAGTCCAATCGCGCCTACCAATTCCCTCGACGGTTCCTGATCCAGGTTCTGCATTCTTTGTAATGCGGACTGGCACACAGGGTAAACCAAGGGGATTGAGTACATCAGAATTCCTAGAATGTATTGAGTCCCGGCGTTTCGACGCCGGTCGTCATTCAGAGGAGAAATCAGTGCCAAAAAGCAAATCCACCAGCCCGTCATCCGGCACGCCGCCTTTACAGGGCGACGCCTCTGCCGACGGCACTCCCGGTGCCAAAAGCGGCCGGGCTGCCGGCAAGGCTGCGGCTTCACGAGTGATCAAGAAGTACCCGAATCGCCGGCTGTACGACACCGAGACATCGGCCTATATCACGCTCACGGAAGTCCGCCAGCTGGTGATGGACAGCGCTGATTTTGTGGTGCGCGATGCCAAGACCAATGAAGACCTGACGCGCAGCATCCTGCTGCAGATCATTCTCGAAGAAGAAACCGGCGGTGCGCCGATGTTTACCGAAGCCGTGCTGGCCAACATCATCCGTTTTTACGGGAATGCGATGCAAAGCTTCATGGGCGCCTACCTCGAGAAGAACGTGCAGAGCTTCATGGACCTGCAGGTCAAGATGGCCGAGCAGTCCAAGGGGTTGAGCCCCGAAATGTGGGCCCAGTTCATGAATGCGCAATCACCCATGATGCAGGGCATGATGGGCACTTATGTGGAGCAATCCAAGAACGTTTTCACGCAGATGCAGGAGCAAATGCAAAAACAGAGCGAGCAGATGCTTCAAGCCTTTGGCCTGAAGCGCTAGGAGCCGCATAAACCCAATTTCCGGGCACATGGCTGCGTTGCGCGGTGCTCGGAATCCTCATGCACCCAAGTGCATTCCGGTTCCTGCGCTCCGGGCGCCTTGCCCTGTATCCCGGCAATTGAATTTCTGGCGGCCCCTAGAAGCCCATAGAAATCAGGGACCTGAGACAATACACCCCATGAGCGAAGTTATTTCCCCCCCTGTTTCCGTGAACACCAAGCCCGCGCCGCGCGTTGGCTTTGTCAGCCTGGGCTGCCCCAAGGCGCTGACCGATTCCGAATTGATCCTCACGCAATTGAGCGCCGAGGGCTACCAGACCTCCAAGACCTTTGAAGGTGCGGATCTCGTCATCGTCAACACCTGCGGCTTCATCGACGACGCGGTCAAGGAAAGCCTGGACACCATTGGCGAGGCGCTGGCCGAAAACGGCAAGGTCATCGTTACTGGCTGCCTGGGCGCCAAGGCGGGCGAGGGCGGTGGCAACCTGGTGCGCCAGATGCACCCGAGTGTGCTGGCGGTGACGGGCCCGCACGCCACGCAAGAGGTGATGGACGCGGTGCACCTGAACCTGCCCAAGCCGCATGAYCCTTTCGTGGACCTGGTGCCGAATGCCTTTGGCATTGCCGGCATCAAGCTGACGCCCAAACATTACGCCTACCTGAAGATCAGCGAAGGCTGCAATCACCGCTGCACCTTCTGCATCATCCCGTCCATGCGCGGCGACCTGGTGTCACGGCCTATCGGCGACGTGCTCAACGAAGCGCGCGCCCTGTTTGAAGGCGGCGTGAAGGAATTGCTGGTGATCAGCCAGGACACCTCGGCCTATGGCGTCGATGTGAAATACCGCACCGGCTTCTGGGATGGCAAGCCCATCAAGACGCGTATGCTGGAACTGGTGCAGGCACTGGGTGAAATCGCCGAGCCGTATGGTGCCTGGGTGCGYTTGCATTACGTTTATCCGTACCCWAGTGTGGACGARGTRCTGCCGCTGATGGCCACCGGCAAGGTTCTGCCCTACCTGGATGTACCGTTGCAGCACAGCCATCCGGATGTGCTCAAACGCATGAAGCGGCCGGCCAGCGGCGAGAAGAACCTTGAACGCATTGCGCGCTGGCGCGAAATCTGCCCCGAAATTGTGATTCRCAGCACCTTCATCGCCGGTTTTCCCGGCGAGACGGAAGCAGAGTTCGACCATCTGCTGGACTTCATGCGAGAGGCCAAAATCGACCGCGCAGGCTGCTTTGCCTACAGCGCAGTAGAAGGTGYGACGGCCAACGATATTCCGGGCATGCTGCCGCTGGCGTTGCGTGAAGAGCGGCGCGCCCGCTTCATGGCCGTGGCCGAAGCGGTGTCCAGCCAGAAACTGCAGCAGCGCGTAGGTGCAACCATGCAGGTGCTGGTGGATTCGGCGCCGGCGCTAGGCCGAAAGGGTGGCACCGGGCGCTCYTATGCCGATGCGCCGGAGATCGACGGCGTCGTCAAGCTGCTGCCGCCGGAGAAAATCAGCAAGACGCTGAAAGTCGGCGAGTTCACCCGGGCCCGCATCGTCGGAACCCAGGGCCATGACCTGGTTGCTGTACCTGTTTGATTAAGGCCGCTAGTGAAAAGGCGGACTTGAAGATCTGCCCGGCCACAAAAAAAGCCACTGGGTCACAGTGGCTTTAATCTTGCTTTATTCCAGAACCTGTTTAAGAGTCTGGAGAAGCTGTTTGGTGTATCTGGTGCCCGGGAGAGAACTCGAATCTCCACATCTTGCGATACACGGACCTGAACCGTGCGCGTCTACCAATTCCGCCACCCGGGCACAGCTAGCAGTGTACCATTACTTCAATGCTTTCTCAGGGCCAAGCCCCCAAATTTTCCTGAAATATTTCGGCTGCATACTCAAAACCAGCAGCCCTCAACAAAAAGAGATTTTTTATCAAAACAACTCATTCAAATACCGGCGCATCGTCCGCCCGTTCCTCTGGTTTGCTCGCTGAATTCGAGGGCACCGTTTCCGGCCACCGTGATGGCCATGGTTTTGTATTGCGCGATGACGGCGAAGCGGATATTTACCTGCCGCCCAACGAAATGCGAGCAGTGCTGCACAAGGATCGCGTCAAGGCACGCATTGTGCGGCACGACCGCAAAAACCGGCCCGAAGGCCGCGTCACGGAAATCCTTGAGCGATCCTCGAACCCCATCATCGGCCGCCTGCTGCAGGAAAGCGGTGTCTGGCTGGTCGCGCCCGAAGACAAACGCTACGGCCAGGATGTCCTGATCCCCAAGGGCGCTACCGGCACGGCCAAGGCCGGCCAGGTGGTGGTGGTGCAACTCACCGAGCCGCCGGCGCTTTTCGGCCAGCCTGTGGGTCGCGTCAAGGAAGTGTTGGGCGAGATCGACGACCCCGGCATGGAAATTGAAATTGCGGTGCGCAAGTACGGCGTGCCGCATGAGTTCAGCGACGAGGCGCTGGCCCTGGCCCGTACCTTGCCGGACGCCGTGCGGCCTGCCGACAAAAAGCACCGCATTGACCTGACGGACGTGCCGCTGGTCACCATCGACGGCGAAGACGCCCGCGATTTTGACGACGCCGTTTATTGCGAGCCTGCCAAAGTAGGCCGCGGCAAGGGCTGGCGCCTGCTGGTGGCGATTGCCGATGTGAGCCACTATGTGGAAACCGGCAGCGCCATCGACATTGACGCCTACGACCGCGCTACCAGCGTGTATTTTCCGCGCCGCGTGATTCCCATGTTGCCGGAAAAATTGTCGAATGGCCTTTGCTCGCTCAACCCGAATGTCGAGCGCCTGTGCATGGTCTGCGACATGCTGGTCAATGCCAAGGGCGAGGTTCACGCCTACCAGTTTTACCCGGCGGTGATGTTCAGCCAGGCGCGCTTTACCTATACCGAAGTGGCCGCCATCCTGGCCAACACGCGCGGCCCTGAAGCCGCGCAGCGCAAGGCGCTGGTGCCGCACCTGCTCGACTTGCACGACGTGTACCAGGCGCTGCTCAAGGAGCGCGGCGAACGCGGCGCGGTGGATTTTGAAACCACCGAGACCCAGATTGTTTGCGACGAAGCGGGCCGGATTGAAAAAATCGTGCCCCGCACCCGCAATGTGGCGCACAGGCTGATTGAAGAAGCCATGCTGGCGGCCAACGTCTGCTCGGCGGACTTCATCTCGCAAAGCAAGCACGTGGGCCTGTACCGCGTGCACGAAGGCCCGACGCCCGAGAAGAAGGAGATGCTGCGCAACTACCTGAAGGCGGCCGGCATCGGCATGACCATCACCGATGACCCGGCGCCCGGCGAATTCCAGAAGATCGCGCTGGCCACCAAGGACCGCCCGGACGCACAGCAAATCCACTCGATGCTGCTGCGTTCCATGCAGCAGGCGATCTATACGCCGATGAACAGCGGCCACTTCGGCCTGGCCTACGAGGCTTACACGCACTTCACCAGCCCGATCCGGCGCTACCCCGACTTGCTGGTGCATCGCGTCATCAAGGCGGTGCTGAACAAGGCCAAGTACCAGTTGCCGACCCTGCCCACGCCGGGTGAGGCCGAGGCCAAGCTGTCCAAACGGCTGGCTTCACGTGTCAAGGAGCCGACGCAAAAACCTAAAAAAGCCAGCGCCGACGAACTCGCCTGGCAGGCCGCCGGCCTGCACTGCAGCGCCAACGAACGCCGCGCCGACGAGGCCAGCCGCGACGTGGAAGCCTGGCTCAAGTGCAAATACATGCGCGAACATCTTGGTGAGGAATTCGGTGGCGTCGTCACGGCGGCCACGGGCTTTGGCATCTTTGTCACGCTGGACGCGATGTACGTCGAAGGCCTGGTGCACATCACCGAGCTGGGCGGAGAATACTTCCGCTTTGACGAAGCCCGCCAGGAACTGCGCGGCGAGCGCACCGGCATCCGTTATGCCATCGGCACGCGGGTGAGGGTGCAGGTCAGCCGGGTCGACCTGGACGGCCGCAAGATCGACTTTCGCCTGGTGAACGAGGGCCAGGACCTGGTCGGGCGCGCCATGAAAGACAAGACAGGCGGCCATGCGGCGGAATTGCCGGCGCAGGAACGCGGCGCCTCGCGCCACGCGGCGGAGCCCCGAACCGGCAAGGCGGGCAGCAAGAGCACCGGAAAGCGCTCGGAGTCGCGCTCAGGCAGCCGCGGCGGCAGCACAGCCAGCCGCAGCGCCAGCAGCAGCGAAAGGACGCCCAAATCGCCCATTCAGGCTCTCAAGGCGGCTGTCAAGAAAGCGGCAGGCAACCCTCCGGGCCGCAAGCAGGGCAAGAAGCCGCGCCGTTAGGCGCCGGGACACCATGAAATTTCCGCACAACATTTTTTCTTTATCTGCGCGCCGTACGCATAAGGCACTCTGCCCATGCTGATGCGCGTATTGGCCTTCCTGCTTGAAACGCTGTTCTTCCTGTTGATTGCAGCGGCCTTGCTGCGGGCCTGGATGAACTGGGTCCGGGTCAACATGACGGCCCAGCCCGGCCATTTTGTGATGGCCGTGACCGACTGGCTGGTCAAGCCCTTGCGCCGCGTGCTGCCCAGGCCAGTGATGCAGTCCCGGGTGGACTGGGCCAGCGTATTGGCGGCCGTGTTGCTGGCGCTGGCCTATGCGTTGCTGTGGGGCCTGTTGTTTGGCCTGCTGACGGGGGGCACCCTGTGGACTGCTGAGGCTGCGCCTGTTGCCTTGCTGACGCTGCTGTCCTTTGCGCTGAAGATGCTGATCCGCGTGGCGCTGCAAACCCTGTTCATCCTGGTGCTCGGTTTTGCCATCCTGTCGTGGGTGCAGCCTGGCTCACCCGCGTATGGTTTGCTGGGGCGCCTGACCGAGCCCCTGCTGGCACCCCTGCGCCGCGTGATCCCCACGGTGGGCGGCGTGGATTTGTCCGCGCTGGTGCTCATCGTCCTGATCCAAATCGCCCTGATGATCCTGGTGTAAGGCCCTCGTCGGCGCGTCTGTCAGTTGCTGCCGCCTTGTGCATGGGCCAGTTCCGAGGCTGTCAGGGCCGGGGCCGTCCATTCGTCGGCCAGACGGCCATGTGCCCATACGGCGCTGCAGGCCGCGTCGAAGGCATCCAGCCCGGCCGCCATCCGTGCGCCCACCATGCCCGCCAGCACGTCGCCGGTGCCGGCCGTGGCCAGCAGGGCGTTGCCGGTGCTGTTGATGGCGCTGCTGTGGCCCGGCGCCGCGATCACCGTTCCCGAACCCTTGAGCACCACCACACACTGAAACTGTTCGGCAAGCTGCCGGGCCGATGCCAGCCGGTCGGATTGAACCGCGGCCGCTGTGGTGGCGGCCAGCCGGGCAGCTTCCAGTGGGTGTGGCGTCAGCACCGTGCGGTAGCCGCGGCCGTGACGTGCAATGAGCTGCGCCTGGAACTGCGTGTCCCCTGCAATGGCATTGAGTGCATCGGCATCCAGCACCAGCCGCCTGGCAGTCGACAGCACCCTGGCCAGCACGGCCTTGACGGCCTCGCCGCCGCCGCAGCCGCACACCACCACCTGCTGCGCGAAGTCCAGCGCCTCGGGCGTGCGGAACATCAGTTCGGGTTGTTGCGGATCGACCGCGATGGCCGGGCTGCCGAGCAACGCCACAAATACCCGGCCGGCACCGGCATGCAGGGCGGCACGCGCCGCCAGCAGCGCGGCGCCCGCCATGTGGCTGTGGGCGGTGGACTCTCCCCCGAGCACGGCCACGTCGCCAAAGCTGCCTTTGTGGCTGGCATGCGCGTTGCCTGAACGGGGCGGCTGGCCGGCATGGTCGGCGCCCAGCAACCAGGCGTCGGTCTGGCTTGGGGTTGCCTCCTGCGTTTCGCGGACGCCGAGATCGTCAAACCAGACCTGGCCCGCCCAATCCCGGCCGCCGGCGGTGAACAGCCCCGGCTTCAAGGTTAAAAGGCTTAAGGTAAAAATGGCTGTAGCGTCCGGTGAATGGGCGCAAGCAGCTATCAAATGTGTAGCAGATCCGGTGTCCGCATCCAGGCCGGTCGGTATGTCTACCGCCAGCCGCGGCGCACTGCCGGCTTGCATTCGCGCCAGCCACTCCAGCATCAAGGCCGTGCCTGGGCGGTCGGGGGCCAGCGCGCCGCCTATGCCCAACAGGGCATCGATGCAGAAATCAAAATCATCGGGCGGTTGCGCCGCCATGGGCACGCCCGCGGCGATGGCGCGCTCGCGCGAGGCATGGGCGTCGGGCGGCAGGCTGGTTTTTCCGGCCGGCAAACCGGTCCAGGTTACGGTGACATTTTTGCCCCATTGGTGCAGATGCATGGCGGCCTCAAAACCGTCGCCGCCGTTGTTGCCGGGCCCACAGGCGATCCAGATGCGCTGCGCATGCGGCGCCAGGGCCAGCGCCAGGCGTGCCACCGAGAGGCCGGCCCGCTGCATCAGCGTGTGGGGCGCAAGCCCGGCGGCGGCACGCCGTTCAAGTTCGCGCGTCGCCGCCACGCTGTGAAGCGGCTCGCTGCGGGCGCTGGAAATTTTTCGCATGGCCTGATTGTGCGTCCCCGCAAAGCAAAAAGCCCGGCAGGCCGGGCTTTGGGCATAAACGCGGGGTGGTTTCAGCCCAGGCGGGCCACGCCCAGGCCTTCCATGTCGATGTCGGCGGTTTTGCCGGCCATCAGGTCGGCCAGCACCCGCGCGCTGCCGCAGCTGAGAGCCCAGCCGCTGGAGCCATGCCCCAGGTTGAGCCAGAGGCCGGGAATGCCGCTGTCGCCGATGATGGGCGGCCCATCGGGCAGCATGGGACGGGCGCCTTTCCATTCCTGCACGCTGGCGCCGGTATTGGAGAGCTGAGCCGCACCCGGGAACCAGTCGTGCAGCACCTTGTACAGCGTCTGGATGGACGATGCCCGTTTGCTTTCAAGCGTGCCGCCGATTTCGGCGCTGCCTGCCACACGCACGCGGTTGCCCAGGCGGGAAATTGCGACCTTGTAGCGCTCGTCCATCAGTGCGCTGCGCGGTGCGTTCAGCGGTTCGCGGATCGGCGCGCTGATGGAGTATCCGTAAACCGCTGCCATGGGAATCTTCAGGCCCAGCGGCCTCAGGAGCTCCGCGGAGGCCAGGCCGGCGCACATGACCACCCGGTCGTAGCTGCGGGGGCTGGCCTCGCCTGCTATCAAAATACTAGCGGGTTGCGCAAGTTCCAATTGGGCTACAGCCGTATTGAACTCAAAATTCACGCCGATGCGCTGGGCTTCGTTCTTCAGCAGCAGGGCAAACTGGCGGCAATTGGCCACCTCGTCGTTCGGCAGGTGCACGGCGCCCAGGAAGTCGGTGTCAGGGCTCAGTGCCGGCTCGATCTTGCGCACCTCGTCGGGTCCGATTTCCCTGAACACCACGCCGGCGTCGCGCAGCACGGCCAGGCCCGGCTGCACCAGCTTGCTGTCTTTTTCAGAGCGCAGCAGCACCATGTAGCCGGGGCTGCCGTCGTACTCAAGCTCCAGTTCGGCGGTCAGGTAGTGCAGCCTTTCGCGGCTGTAGAAAGCCAGGCGCTGCATACGTGCGCGGTTGGCCAGGTAGGTTTCGAGCTTGCAGGCGCGGAACCACTTCCACATCCAGGCCAGGTCGCGGCCCGACAGGGGCAGGCCGAGCTTGACCGGCGCGTGGCGGTTGAACAGGTGGCTGATGACCTTGCCCGGCATGCCCGGCGCGGCCCAGGGCGTGACATACCCGGGCGCCACCAGGCCGGCGTTGGCAAAGCTGGTCTCCTCGGCCGCCGCACCGCGGCGTTCAAAGACGGTGACCTCGTGGCCGTCCAGGGCCAGCTCGTAAGCGGTGGTGATGCCGATGATGCCGGCACCAATGACGGCAACCCTCATGCGAGGCTCCCGCGGTCATGTGGGGCAGGCACGGGGCGCGGGGCTGGGGAGATGTTTTTGTACATTTTTATAAGAAAAAGGCTTTTAAGCCAATGGGAATGAGCGCGAGAAGCTATCGTTTTTATAGCGAATTCGACAGGGCGGTCTCCACCTGCAGGGCCAGGTCCAGCACCGCGTCGTCATGCAACGCCGCATGCCAGAGCATCAGGCCCACGGGCAATTGGCCGGGCGTGTGGCAGGGCAGGGAAATGGCGCAACCATCGAGCATGTTCACCACGGAGGTATTGCGCAGCAGCAGGCCGTTGACGCGGAAAAATTCGGCATCGTCATCCAGCAAACCGGCGATCGGCGGCGCGACGATGGGGACGGTGGGCGAGAGCACGGCGTCAAAGCCTTGCAGGCGTGTTTCCATGCGGCCCATCCAGGCCTTGCGGGCGGCCAGCAGGTCGATGTAGTCGGCCGCACTCATGCCGGCGCCGCGCAGGATGCGCAAGGCCACGCGCGGGTCGTATTCGGCCTGGTGTCTGGCGATCAGCGTGCGGTGCCAGGCGTAGCTTTCCGCCGCCGAGAGGCCGCCGGTGGCATTGATGGCGGCCAGCTCGCCGATCTCCTCCAGGCCGATTTCCTCGATGTGCGCACCCGCCTGGCGAAGGATTCGCAGGCTGCGCCCAAACGCTTCGGCGACGGTGTTGTCCAGGAGGTCCTGCATCACGGTGCGGGCGACGGCCAGGCGGCAGGAGGCGAGCGGCTTGCCGGTCAGTTGGACCTTGCGTGCCGCCAGAACCTCATGCACGGTGACCGCGTCGCGCACCGAACGGGTGAGGGCGCAAACGGTGTCCAGGCTGGTGGACAGGGGAAGGGCGCCCTCCGTGGGCACCAGGCGCGCAGTGCTTTTGAAGCCGACGATGCCGCAAAGCGCCGCCGGGATGCGGATCGATCCGCCGGTGTCGGAGCCGAGCCCGACCAGGGCTGCGCCCGTGGTTACCGAGACCGCCGCACCGGAGGACGAACCCCCGGGAATACGTGCCACCTTCGGGTCGGCCGGGTTGACGGGGGTTCCGTAGTGCGGATTGATGCCGACGCCGGAGAAGGCGAACTCGACCATGTTGGTGCGCCCCATGAACGTGGCGCCGGCAACACGCAGACGTGCCACGGCGGGGCAATCTTCTGCGGCAGGCGCGGCGCCTGCCAGCACGGTGGATCCGGCTGCGGTGGTCTGGCCGGCCACGTCGAACAGGTCCTTGACCGACACCGGAATGCCGGTAAGTGGAAGGCCTGCAGCGTCCGCAACGGGGTTTTCCGCCATTCCGGCGTGGTTTTGCGGGCTCCCCGGCATGAAAACGTGGCGGCAGGCGTCACTTTGGGCCGTGGCCAGGGCCTGTTCGATAACCTGCCGGGGAGAGGTCTGGCCGGCCGTCATGGCCTGGCGAGTGGCATGGAGGTCGCCTGAAGGGGGCATCTGGCTCATGGGGCGGGAGGGTGTTATACTCGACAGGCTTTGCAAATGACGATTTTGTTGTTTGCAAGGCAAATCGCAAATCAGCCACTCAAGGTGTTGCCCCGGAAATCTCGAAAGAGGCCAACGGGACGATAAGCGCTGATTTTAGACACAACCTTTTGGAGTATTCCTATGTCGACCACTATGCGCGAAATGCTGGAAGCAGGCGTTCATTTCGGACACCAAACCCGCTTCTGGGACCCCAAGATGGCCCCGTACATCTTCGGCCATCGCAACCGTATTCACATCATCAACCTGGAAAAATCGCTTCCGATGTACCAGGAAGCGATGAAGTTCGCGAAGCAGCTGTCTGCCAACCGCGGCACCATCCTGATGGTAGGCACCAAGCGCCAGGCTCGCGACATCGTCGCCACCGAAGCCAAACGCGCCGGTGTTCCCTATGTTGACCAGCGCTGGCTGGGCGGCATGCTGACCAACTTCAAGACGGTCAAGACTTCCATCAAGCGCCTGAAGGAAATGAAGGCCCAGCAGGAAGCCGGCCTTGATTCCATCAGCAAAAAAGAACAGCTCACCTTCAAGCGCGAAATCGAAAAGCTTGAAAAAGACATCGGCGGCATTCAGGACATGAACGCCCTGCCGGACGCCATTTTCGTGATCGACGTGGGCTTCCACAAAATCGCGATCCTGGAAGCCAAGAAGCTCGGCATTCCACTGATCGGCGTGGTTGACTCCAATCACTCGCCTATCGGCATCGACTACGTGATTCCCGGCAACGACGACTCCTCCAAAGCTGTCGCCCTGTACGCCCGCGGTATCGCCGACGCGATCATCGAAGGCCGCGCCAATGCCGTGAACGACGTCGTCAAGGCGGTTTCGGCTGAGAGCTCGGATGAGTTCGTGGAAGTGGAAAACGCAGCCGCCTGATAGTTTTCGGCTCTGCGCCAGACGCGAAAAAGGGGCTCGCGTAGCCCCTTTTTCACAACCTAACGAAAAGCTGGATGCGAATTGATCGCTTCCAGCGTGTCAAAAACGACAAAACGGAGAATCAAAGATGGCAATTACTGCAAGCATGGTCGCTGAACTGCGCGCCAAGACCGACGCCCCCATGATGGAGTGCAAGAAAGCACTGACCGAAGCTGAAGGCAACTTCGAAAAAGCCGAAGAAATCCTGCGCGTCAAGCTCGGCAGCAAGGCCGGCAAGGCCGCTTCCCGCGTCACCGCCGAAGGCGTTGTAGCTGCGCACCGCGAAGGCGATGTGGGCGCGCTGGTGGAAATCAATTGCGAAACCGACTTCGTGACCAAGAACGACAGCTTCCTGGCCTTCACCAAGGCAGTGGTCGAAGGGATTGTCAAGAACAACCCGGCCGACGTGGAAGCCGTGGGCGCCATGCCTTTATCGCTTGACGGCTTTGGCCCGACGGTCGAAGACGTGCGCAAGGGCCTGATCGGCAAGATCGGCGAAAACATGAGCGTGCGCCGCTTCAAGCGTTTCTCGGGCAGCAAGCTGGCCTCTTACCTGCACGGCACGCGCATCGGTGTGGTCGTGGAGTTTGAAGGCGACGAAGCCGCCGCCAAGGATGTCGCCATGCACGTGGCCGCGATGAAGCCCGTGTCCCTGTCCAGCGCTGAAGTGCCTGCCGAACTGGTCGCCAAGGAGCGCTCGGTGGCTGCAGCCAAAGCCGCTGAAGATGCCGCCAAGGCACAAGCCGAAGGCAAGGCCGTCCAGTCCGCTGAAATTGTTGCAAAGCGTATCGAAGGTGGCGTGCAGAAGTACCTGAAGGAAGTCAGCCTGTACAACCAGACTTTCGTCAAGAACGACAAGCAGACCGTCGAGCAGATGCTCAAGGAAAAAGCGACGACGATCAAGTCTTTCACGCTGTATGTCGTGGGTGAAGGCATTGAGAAAAAGGTGGACGATTTCGCTGCCGAAGTCGCCGCCCAGGTCGCCGCAGCCAAAGCTGCTTGAGCATTTCAGTCCAGCCGGAAGGCCGCTAAACTTCAGACAACCCAACAAAGAAAGCTCTCACATGCCAGCCTACAAGCGAATCTTGTTAAAACTGTCAGGTGAGGCCTTGATGGGGGATGATGCCTTTGGCATCAACCGTGCGACCATCGTGCGCATGGTGGAAGAGATTGCCGAAGTCACCCGTATGGGTGTCGAAGTGGCGGTCGTGATTGGCGGCGGCAATATCTTCCGCGGTGTGGCCGGCGGTTCCGTCGGCATGGACCGCGCCACTGCCGACTACATGGGCATGCTGGCTACTGTGATGAACGCCCTGGCCTTGGGCGACACCATGGACAAGGCCGGGTTGATCGCTCGCGTGATGTCGGCCATCGGCATTGAGCGCGTGGTTGAGCCTTATGTTCGCCCCAAAGCCCTGCAGTACCTCGAAGAGGGCAAGGTCGTCATCTTCGCGGCCGGCACCGGCAACCCGTTCTTCACCACCGACACGGCAGCCGCATTGCGCGGCGCGGAGATCGGCGCCGAGATCGTGCTGAAGGCCACCAAGGTCGACGGTGTGTACACTGCGGACCCCAAGAAAGACCCGAAAGCCACGCGCTACACCAACATCACCTTCGATGAAGCCATGGGTAAAAACCTGGAGGTCATGGACGCCACCGCTTTTGCGTTGTGTCGCGACCAGAAACTCCCCATCAAGGTGTTCAGTATTTTCAAGCATGGTGCGCTCAAGCGCGTCGTGCAGGGCGAGGACGAGGGAACCCTGGTTCACGTCTGAGCCTCCTGTCCCAGCTTGTTCTTTTTCGCTATAAAAATCCGGAGATTCGACCATGAGCATTGTTGAAGTCAAGCAGCAGGCAGAGCAAAAGATGCAGCAGTCTATTGACTCGTTCAAAAATGGCCTGACCAAGATCCGCACGGGCCGCGCCAACCCCGGTTTGCTTGATAC
>NZ_JBFUCA010000050.1:0-14099 GCF_056405475.1 Polaromonas sp. P1_G4 | reverse complement strand
CACCAAGGGCGCCGACGTCGGTGCCGACCTGGTGGGCAAGGTCGAAGCAGGTATTCCCGAAGACGACCCGCGCAACCCGGCCGTGATTGCCGACAACGTCGGCGACAACGTGGGCGATTGTGCCGGCATGGCCGCCGACCTGTTTGAAACCTACGCGGTCACGCTGATCGCCACCATGGTGCTGGGCGCCCTGCTGCTCTCGGGCGCAGGCGCCACTGCGGCGGTTTACCCGCTGGCACTGGGCGGCGTGTCCATCATCGCCTCCATCATCGGCTGCTTTTTCGTCAAGGCCTCGCCCGGCATGAAGAACGTGATGCCGGCCCTCTACAAGGGCCTGGCAATTGCCGGCGTACTGTCGCTTATCGCGTTTTATTTCGTCACGATGTGGCTGATGCCCGACAACGCCGTCACGGCAAGCGGCACGCAGATACGCCTCTTCGGCGCCTGCGCGGTCGGCCTGATCCTGACCGGCGCGCTGTGCTGGGTCACCGAGTACTACACCGGCACGCAGTACAAGCCGGTGCAGCACATTGCACAGGCATCGACTACCGGCCACGGCACCAACATCATTGCCGGCCTGGGTGTCTCCATGCGCTCCACCGCATGGCCGGTGATTTTTGTCTGTATCGCCATCCTGACGGCCTACTCGCTGGCGGGCCTGTACGGCATCGCGATCGCCGCCACTTCCATGCTGAGCATGGCGGGCATCGTGGTTGCGCTGGACGCCTACGGCCCCATCACCGACAACGCCGGCGGCATTGCCGAAATGGCCGAACTGCCCAGCAGCGTGCGTGACATCACCGACCCGCTGGACGCGGTGGGCAACACCACCAAGGCCGTGACCAAGGGCTACGCCATCGGCTCCGCCGGCCTGGCCGCGCTGGTGCTGTTTGCCGACTACACCCACAAGCTCGAAGCCTACGGCAACGTGATCAGCTTCGACTTGAGCAATCCCAAGGTCATCGTCGGCCTCTTCATCGGCGGCCTGATTCCCTACCTGTTCGGCGCGATGGCGATGGAAGCCGTGGGCCGCGCTGCCGGCGCCGTGGTGGTTGAAGTGCGCCGCCAGTTCCGCGACATCAAGGGCATCATGGACGGCACGGGCAAGCCCGAGTACGACACCGCTGTCGACATGCTGACCACAGCTGCCATCAAGGAAATGATGATCCCCTCGCTGCTGCCCGTGGTCGTGCCCATCGTGGTCGGCCTGGCGCTCGGCCCCCAGGCACTGGGCGGCCTGCTGATGGGCACCATCGTCACCGGCCTCTTCGTTGCCATCTCGATGTGCACCGGCGGCGGCGCTTGGGACAACGCCAAGAAGTACATTGAAGACGGCCACCACGGCGGCAAGGGTTCCGAGGCACACAAGGCCGCCGTGACCGGCGACACCGTGGGCGACCCCTACAAGGACACAGCCGGCCCGGCCGTGAACCCGCTGATCAAGATCATCAACATCGTGGCGCTGCTGATCGTGCCCCTGGTGATGAAGTTCCACGGCGGTGAAGCCGCAGCGGCCCCGGTGGCACCCATGGCCGCGCCTGCTGCCATGAGTGCACCGGCCGCCACACCGACTGCACCCGCCATGCCGGCGCCCGCGCCCACGCAGGCGCCCAATGCCGCAGCAACGCCAACGCCAGCCGCACCGGCCTCACGCTAGACCGCTCCGGCCCATGCAAAAAGCTCTGCGTTGCAGGGCTTTTTCTTTGGGCGTCCTGTGAGGACGAAGCTGCAAAAAAAGGTTCGTTGACTCAGGCTGGCATCCACCGGCTGGAACCCGGCCCAGGCAGCGCCAGATCCGGTGCGGCAGTCAGGCTTTCAAAGTACCTGATTTCGCGGAGTGCTTCGCTCAATGTCATCTCGCCTGCATTCATCAGACAGCCGGTCAGATACTCCGTCAGGGCGGTGTACTGGGCCAGCGTGGCCTTCGTCTCACTGTAAAGCCGCTCGCTCTGGGCTTCCATGATGCTGCGGGTTTCCTCGTCCGGCGGTGCCGTGCCGCCGTCCTTGAGCAGCGCGGCGTAATTCAGCCGGGTCTTGCGGTACATGCCCATTTCAGCCACCGCATGGTGCAGCAGCCGCGTGACACGGGTGATGTCATTGTGGGCGCCGCCCGTGGTTCCGTCTTCGCCGAAGAAGATCTCCTCGTTCGCCATGCCGCCCAGCAGCACCCGCACCTCATGCTCCATGTCACCCTTGGTCTGCAGCAGGTTGCTGTCCTGCTTGTGCAGTACAAAGCCGAGGGCATTGTTGCGGGGGTTGGCCTTCAATGAAATTTTGATGGTGGTCATGTCGGCCAGCAGCGTGTTCCAGTTGTCGCCGGTCAGCTTGCGCCGATGCTGGAAATCCATCAGGAAGTGGCCCCACTCATGTACGGCGATGATGCGCCGGTCACGCTCGCGCTCCTTGGTGGTGTTGTCGTTGACATTGCCCACCAGCACACGCTCGGCGGCCTGCATCAGGGTGTGCGCGCCTATCATCTGGCCCGCCTGCACCGCGATGATGCCGGCCTGGTTGACCATGGTTTCGAGGTCTGCCGGGCTGCAGCCTTCCGTCAGTTCGACAAAATGGCGCAGGTCCATGTCGGGCAGCACCTTGTCGGCACGTTGGCGCAGGTAGTGGCCGGTGATGGCCAGGCGCTCCTGCTGGTTGGGCATGCGGAAGTCGACCTTCATCTGGAAGCGGCGCAGCATGGCCTCATCCATCTGCAGGTTGGCCGAATTGAAGTTGGACGCCACGATCCAGATGATTTCAGTATCCGATTTGGTCCGCACACCGTCCAGGATGGCCAGCAACATGTTCTGCGTGTCATCGTCATATTTGCGGTTGCCGCCGCGCCGCATGAAAAGGTCCTGCGCTTCATCAAGAAAGACGATGCAGCGTTTACGCCGCTTGGCCAGCGCAAGAATGCGCGACAAGGTGTTCGAGCCGCCGGCCACATAGCCGGTCTCGAGGTTGGCGGCTGAATGGAAAAGAATTGGCAGGTTCAGCTCTTTGGCGAGGTAGCTGGCCAGCTTGGTCTTGCCTGTACCCGCGGGGCCGCTGAACATCACGTTGAAAGGCTTGTTCACGCCATAAGCGGCGTATTCGAGGCGGCGTTCGTACTGGTCGCGGATTTGCGCAACCTCGGCCTTGATATCGTCCATGCCGACCAGGTCCTCCATGTCACCGCTGATTTGCGCCGGCGAAATGAACTTGAGGGATTTGCGCTGCCCGCCCGTCTGGTACCAGAGGAAGGCGATGAGCCCCAGCGTCAAGGTCGCTGATACCAGCGCGCTGGCGCCGCCTTTCCAGGCGTCCTGTTCGGATTGCGGGCGGGCGTCACCGAAACGCTGTTCAAGGCGCGCCAGCATGTCCTTGCTCGCGTCATCAAGCGCGCCCCGGGGCACGAAGGTGAGCTTGCCACCCCACGGTGCCGTGACGGCCTTGTCGGCCAATATCTTGGTTTCCATGTCCGAGGGGTAATAGGCGTACTGCCTGCCCTCCGATTCAATCAGCACAAAGCGCTCGGAAACGGTCCACAAAATGGGCCGGTAAATGATGGTGATGCGCGTGACCGGATGGGCTTCGAGAAAGCTCAGGACCGACCCGCTTCCGAAGACGACCGGCAATGCGGTGTTGTAAGTCCAGGCCGCTTCAACACCCGGCCCCGACGCTGCCATGGCCTTGACTTCCAGCGCCATTTTTTCCTGCCGCTCCAGGGTCGACCAGGCGTAATAGGCGCTTGCCGGAATCATCAATGCCACGGCCAGTACGGCGAACTTCATGCCAAAGGTCTGAATCGACAACCAGTCGCGCAAACGGGCCATAAAGGCTTTAAACCAGGCCAGCAGGCTGGTGGTGGGCGCGTCGTCGCCGGGCGGAATATCGGCTGGGCTTTTGGTGGGATCAGTCATCGCGGTAATGCGTCAAAAATGCGGACCCGCAGTTGCCGGCTGCCTGCCGCTGTCGTCACGCCAATACGGCCGGGCCGTTGCGTAACATGAGCACCATTCCCTGTAGGAATTGGCGAGGTGCATGTGTAGGTTCAATCCTACATATATGCCAATCGTGGCGCAGCAAAGGATTTGTAAATTGGCCGAGACACAACGCTGTGGCTGTGACAAACGCACGCTTTTGGGGAGCGTTACCTCGCGGGAGGCCCTGCCCCCATGGCTCATTTCTGCCCGTGGGAGGCGGTAACCTCCGGCCGGGGGCAAATTCAGCACAATAGCGCCATGCAACTCAACTACATCGCCAATACCTCTGTCGCATCTTCTTCAGGCAAAACCATCCCAATGATCGATCCGTCCGACGGGCAGGTGTTTGACGAGATTCAGCGCAGCAACGCGCACGACATTGATACCGCGGTGAAAAGTGCCCACGAATGTCTGGAACTGGTATGGAGCCGCTTCAGCGCCGCCGAGCGCGGGCGACTGCTGATGCGGCTTYCCGCCAAGGTGGCCGAGCATGCCGAAGAGCTGGCCATGATCGAGCAGCGCGACTGCGGCAAGCCCACCAAACAGGCACGCGCCGACGCGGCGGCCCTGGTGCGCTACTTCGAGTTTTATGCCGGCGCCTGCGACAAGCTGCACGGCGACACCATTCCCTATCTGGACGGCTACAGTGTGATGACCTGGCGCGAGCCGCACGGCGTGACGGGCCACGTGATTCCGTGGAACTACCCGATGCAGATCTTCGGCCGCAGCGTCGGCGGCGCGCTGGCCGCGGGCAACGTCTGCGTGGTCAAGCCGGCAGAGGATGCCTGCCTGTCATTGATTCGCGTGGCGCAACTCGCGGCCGAAGTGGGTTTTCCGGCCGGCGCCATCAACATCGTGACCGGTTACGGCCATGAGGTCGGCGACGCGCTGGCCCGCCACAAAGAAATCGACCACATCAGCTTTACCGGCAGCCCCGCCGTGGGCACGCTGATCCAGCAGGTCGCCGCCGAGCGCCACTGCCCCGTCACGCTGGAGCTGGGCGGGAAAAGTCCGCAAATCGTGTTTGCCGATGCCGACCTGGATGTCGCCATACCGGCCATCATCAACGCCATCGTGCAGAACGCCGGGCAAACCTGCTCGGCCGGCTCGCGCCTGCTGGTAGAACAGGCGATTTACGAGCCCCTGCTGCTGCGCCTGGGCGAAGCCTTTGAAAACCTGCGCGTCGGCCCCGCCGCCATGGACCTGGACGTGGGCCCGCTGATCCGGCAAAGCCAGCAGCAGCGCGTCTGGGACTTTTTAAGCGATGCGCAGGTTGCCAACATTCCCATGGTGGCCCAGGGCCAGATCGTCGACGAGGCGCCCGATACCGGGTTTTACCAGGCCCCCACCCTGCTGCGCGACGTGCCGGTAACGCACAGGCTGGCGCAGGATGAAGTGTTCGGCCCGGTGCTGTGCGCCATGAGCTTCAAAAACGAGGATCACGCAGTGGAACTTGCCAATGCCACGCTGTTCGGCCTGGTCGCCGGCATCTGGACGCGCGATGGGGCACGCCAGTTCCGCATGGCCAGGCGAGTGAAAAGCGGCCAGGTGTTCATCAACAACTACGGCGCCGGCGGTGGTGTGGAATTACCTTTCGGCGGCGTGAAGTCATCGGGCTACGGCCGTGAAAAAGGCTTTGAGGCCTTGCATGGCTTCACCACRCTGAAAACAGTGGCCATACGACACGGTTAAGCCGACCCCGGCCGCAAGGTCTCGGGTTCGTGCCCCTCGCCACGGCCGCCCTGCAGTCAGCCCTTGATTTGCGCCGTCTTCACAACGCTTTCAGCTTTTGGCAGAAGCCGCGGGAAAAATGAAAGCCTGGGAGCAAGGAAGGTGGCAGCGAACAATTCGCCATTTCGCTGGCTAAGCCAGCCTACGCCGTTGAGCTGGACATCATCGCCCTTTCTCGTCACGGTAAATTCGAACCGCGCACCTTTCTCACCCGCAAATACCGAAGGTTCAACCTTTGTCATGTTGACGATGGAACCGTCTGCCGAATACATGATCTCGAAAAGGTTGACCAATTGGTCAAGCGGCATGCCTGCCTGGTAAGTTGGAACACGGGCTGCCTTCTGCCCGGACGGCACGCTGCCTGCAGGCCTGACCAGCAGCGCCTGGCCTGGCTTGACGGCCGCCCAGAGGCGCAGGTGATCCAGCGTCAATCCCTCCTGGGTCCACATGTCAAAAGGCTGCTGGGTGCCGGGTGGGGCAACCTTGTTCCAGGCATCAGTCACCTTGACGGCCAGCCGGTTATTGACCAGTTGCTCACCCTCAACCTTGGTGATGGACATGCAGCCCGACAGGAAAGCGAAGGCAAGAAGGATCAGGAGTTTTTTCATGGTTTAAGTTCCGCAATGTAATTTTTAATAAGACCCGCATCCGCCGCCTCAGGCGCGGCGGTGAGGTATTTTTCGAAGGCCTGTACGGCCGAGGCGGTGTCGGTCCGCTGCTTTTGCACCAGGCCGAGCGCCCTGAAAGCCTCGGCCGGAGCCTGTTCAAGAGCGGTCACGCGCGTCAGGTCGTTCAGGGACTCCTGAAGATCTTCCTTGCCTGCCCGCAACCGATACACCTCACCGCGCGCGTACAGCGCCTGGCCGTCCTCCGGATTGCGCGACAGCAAGCGATTGAACAGCACCAGACTTTCTTCAAACTGGCCACGCCGGATTTCATCCTGCAGCCACCCGAAGCGGTGCCGTGACATCACCTGCTGGTATTCCACTGCACCCGTTTTACCGCCGCCGTCGCCCGCCAGGCGGAGCAGATCATCACGGCGCGTCTCCAGCGGGGGATGCGTCGCCATCATGGGACTGCGTTTGCCAACGTCTTCACCGCCGGTGATCTTGAGTTCGCCCAGCAGGTTGTCCCACACTTGTGCAGCCTGCCTGCCGTCATAACCCGCCCGGGTCATAAGGCGCATGCCCAGACGATCGGCCCGCGTCTCGTGGTCCCGGGAAAAAGCGAAAGCACCGGCCAGAGCACCAAGCTGGCCAATGGCGCCGACAAGGCCGAACATGCCGATGAACTGCGCAAAGGCGGCCCGGCTTCTCAGATCCCGCAGGCGCTCAAGCGTGTGCCGTTCGAGGTAGTGACCGATTTCATGGCCCAGTACCGCAGCGAGTTGCGCTTCATTCTCCGCGCGCAGCAGCAATCCGGTCCAGACCTGCATCATGCCGTTCGGCGCCATGCTGGCGTTGAAGAGCGGCGTGCGCACCACATGTACACGAATGTCAGGGCAGTGGTCTCCCGCGAGACGGCATACCAAGTCTTGCAGATATTGGCTCAGTTGCGGGTCGCGTACGGTAAATGGACTGCGCCGCAGACGCGTTTCTTCACGGTCCATCATTCCCCACAAGCCGCCTTCATCTGTTTCCAGCGCAGGGCGGGCAAAGCGCTCCGCGGGCAAAGGCGAGATGGAGGCAGCTGCAGGGTTCTCCTGGCCAAAGGCTGACAAGCCTGGCAACAGGGCGCCCATACCCAGGCAGTGCTTGCAGGCCGTCCGCAAAAAAGCACGGCGCCCGCCAGCCGGTATGCCTATCATCTGGCGACCGGAAAACCCTTGAGAAGGGCTTCGATGGTTTCTTTGGCTGGCTCGGGTTCCCTCAGGTCACCTGAGGCCCGGCGCAAATCATTGAACCAGACAATCCGCCCGTTATTCAAATCGACCAGCGAGGCATAACCAATCTGCGCGCCCCCGGCAATCCCCACGCCCAGCACAGCCATGGCGATCATCGCGGCCTTGCGCTCGCTGCTGGCATAGCTGTCGCGCATCCAGATGAACAGGGCGTAATCAGCCCCCGTTTTATCCTTGAGAGGCTTGACGGCATCTCCGAGTGACCAGTTCAGGGCATCGTTCTTGGTGGGCAGCTTGAGTACACCACCAATCATGTGGTGCAGAAAAACAGATTGCGCGACAGCTCCGTGCAGGGAGTTGATGTCCGCGAGTTCGTCCATGTCTTTTTCTTCAAGCCCGATCACGTCAGAACCCAACTTGAGCTTGCTCGAAGCCAGACCGGACTTGACGTTTTTCTGGGCAGCCATGGTCCAGTCGGCCCTGGGCTCCTGCACGCCGCCGGCACCGATGGAAAAGAGCTCGAGGTCTGCGGGCACGACAACCAGCTTCGAGGCCGCCGCGCGTTCCGAGAATCCGGGTGCCAGGTTCTTGCTGGATTGTTGCGCGTGCGCTGTCCCCGCGAAAAGCACCAGCGCACACAAGGCTGCACCCGCACCGGTGCGGGCAAATTGATAACTCATGAAATCCCTCCCTTTTATAAAGCGCATTGTAGATGTAACTTCATGTTTCACGAATCCCGTCAAGCGAGAGAGACAGAGGGAAAACCCGCACCACCGTGATCAGCAACAATAAGCAATGGAAGCCGCACGCCACCGTACGGCAGCGTGCGCCGGCAGCAACCTTTACGAGAAAGACAAAATCATGCGGGTCAAGGACAAATCCATCATCGTGACCGGCTCCGGAGGCGGTATCGGTGAAGGCATCGCGCGGCGGCTGGCGGCCGAGGGCGCCAGGGTCATCGTCAACGACATCAATGTGGCGCTGGGCGAAAAAGTCGTGGCCGCCATCGTCAAGGCCGGCGGCACAGCTTCGTTCTTTGCCGCCGACGTCACAAAGTCCGCCGAGGTCAAGGCGCTGGTGGCTGCCGCTGTGCAGCGCTACGGCCGGCTCGACGTGATGGTCAGCAACGCCGGCTGGACGCACCGCAACCAGCCAGCACTTGATGTCAGCGAAGACGATTTCGACAAGTGCTACGCCATCAACGTCAAGAGCATTTACCTGGCTACCATCCACGCCACGCCGGTATTTCGCGAGCAAGGCGGGGGCAGTTTCRTCAACATTGCGTCGACGGCGGGGGTACGCCCCCGTCCTGGCCTGACCTGGTACAACGGCTCCAAGGGGGCCGTCATCACGACCTCCAAGTCGCTGGCTGCCGAGCTCGGCCCCGACAACATCCGGGTCAATTGCATCAACCCGGTATTCAACCCCGACACAGGCCTCTCGGCCGAATTCGCGGGTGGCCCGCTGGATGAAGAACGCAAGGCGAAGTTTCGCGCGAGCATTCCGCTGGGACGTTTTTCGACCGCGCTGGATGTGGCCAATGCCGCGCTTTACCTGGCCAGCGACGAAGCGGACTTCATCAGCGGTGTATGCCTGGAAGTAGACGGCGCCCGGTGTGTGTAGAGCCCCCACGGTCGCTCACTTCGTGTAGCTCCCTGCCCCCCCGAGGGGGCCGCCCGCCTGCGGTCTGGCAAAGCCAGTCCCGCGGCTCATGCTGGGTTTAAGAGTTCTGTGCGTAACCAGTGCGAGGTATTTCACCAATGGGTGCCGCGGAACCGGCTTTGCCGGGCCGCAGGCACCGTCCCCTGCAAGGGGAAAAGGGCTACACGAAGTGAGCTCGATAGGGGTGTGCCAATTTTTCGGCTTCGCCGGCCCCAGGCGCCGCCCCCTTGAGGGGGGAACGGGCTACACGAAGTGAGCCTGGACGGGGGTGAGCCAATCCCTCTTTGGGGATAAGGCCTGGTTTTAGTGCCCCAGCCGGGCCAATGGGGTAAATTCTCCCCTTGGGCTCCTCACGATGACGACCGACAAAATCATTCCGCTGGCAGATATTCGCTACGCAAGCCGCGTACCGCATATCCCTGCCCGGTTGTCTGCCCCGACGGGCCTGCTGAGCGACACGCTGGGCCGGCCGCTGCGGGATTTGCGCATCAGCGTGACGGATCGCTGCAATTTCCGCTGCAGCTACTGCATGCCGCGCGAGGTATTCGACAAGGACTACGCTTTCCTGCCGCAAACCTCGCTGCTGAGTTTTGAGGAAATCACGCGCTTGGCGAAKATTTTTGTGGCTCATGGGGTCGAGAAAATCCGGCTGACGGGCGGCGAGCCGCTGCTGCGCAAGCACCTGGAGATACTGATCGAAATGCTGGCGAAGCTGCAAACGCCGCAGGGCAAGCCGCTGGACATCACGCTGACCACCAACGCCTCGCTGCTCGCCAAAAAAGCCCAATCCCTCAAGGATGCTGGACTGCAGCGCGTCACCGTGAGCCTTGATGCGCTGGACGACACCATCTTCCGTCGCATGAACGATGTGGACTTTCCGGTGGCTGATGTGCTCAAGGGCATTGAAGTGGCGCAAAAGGTTGGCCTGGCGCCGCTCAAGGTCAACATGGTGGTCAAACGCGGCACCAACGACGCCGAGATCGTACCCATGGCCCGGCATTTCCGCCACAGCGGGGCGGTGTTGCGCTTCATCGAATACATGGACGTGGGCGCCACCAACGGCTGGCGCATGGACGAGGTCCTGCCTTCAGCCCAGGTGGTGGAACGCCTCAACGCCGAATTTCCCTTGGTAGCCATAGACCCCAACTACGCTGGTGAGACCGCCGAGCGCTGGCGTTATGCCGATGGCGCTGGCGAGATTGGCGTGATCAGCAGCGTGACCCAGGCTTTTTGCAGCGACTGCAACCGGGCAAGGCTATCGACCGAGGGCAAGCTGTTTTTATGCCTGTTTGCCAGCCAGGGCCAGGACTTGCGCGCCCTGCTGCGCGGCGGCTACGGCGACGACCAGATCGCAGCGGCTGTGGCCCATATTTGGCAGGGGCGCGACGACCGCTATTCGGAGTTGCGTGCTGCGATGCCCGCCGACACAAGCACCCCCGATTCAACTATGAAACGGGTCGAGATGAGTTACATAGGCGGCTGATTTGACAACCCACGACCACAACACCATGCCCATCCACGCCGAAGCCATTACCGGCGTGATCCTGGCCGGTGGCCGTGGTTCGCGCATGGGCGGTGTCGACAAGGGCTTGCAGAACTTCAACGGCGTTCCCCTGGCGTTGCACACGCTGATGCGGCTGTCGCCCCAGGTCGGTGACGTGATGATCAATGCCAACCGCAACCTGTCCGCTTATGAATCATTCGGCGTTCCGGTGTGGCCCGACAGTACCGGGCTGGGCGAGTTTGCCGGGCCACTGGCGGGATTCCTGACGGGCCTGGAGCGTTGTGAAACCCCTTACCTGTTGACTGTGCCCTGCGACACCCCGCTATTTCCCGACGACCTGGTGGCACGGCTTGCCGAAGCACTTGCGCAGGACGGCGCCGACTTTGCCGTGGCGGCGGCGCCCGAAGAAGATGGGCAGCTCAGGCCCCAACCGGTGTTTTGCCTCATGGGTACCCACATGCTGGAAAGCCTGGTGCGCTTCACCCACAGTGGCGGCCGCAAGATAGACGCATGGACGGCGCAGCACAAAACAGCGATCGTGCCGTTCGACAAACCCGGTGACGACAGCCGCAGTTTCTTCAATGCCAATACGCTGGCCGAGCTGCACCAGCTGGAATCCCGCCAGCCGTGAAAACACTCGACCAGATTGCCGCGGAGCTGCAAGGCTACGACCCACAGTCACTGTCTGCCGACCAGGTACTGGACTTCCTGTCGCGGCTGGTCATGCCGGTGCAGGAGCAGCTCGAGCTGCCCTTGATGGAGGCTTTCGGGCGGGTGCTGGCCCAGGATGTGGTCTCGCCGTTTGACGTGCCGCCGCACGACAACTCGGCCATGGACGGATATGCCTTCGATGGTGGGCAGTTGGCTGCAGGCAAGGCGCTTGAGCTGCAGGTGGCCGACGGAACAGCGCTGGCAGGCAAGGCCTGGCAAGGCAGCGCCGGGCCAGGCCAGTGCGTCAAGATCATGACCGGCGCCATCATGCCCTCCGGCCTGGACACCGTGGTGCCACAGGAGTTTGTCACCCTGCACCAGGATGGCCAGGGCACACGCATCAGTATCCCGTCGGGTTTGCTCCAGCCCGGCGACAACCGCCGGCTGCGCGGCGAGGACCTCATGCAGGGCCGGCCGGCGCTATTAAAAGGTGAGCGTATTACGCCCGCCCGCCTTGGCCTGGCAGCCTCTTTGGGTCTTAAAACCTTGTCAACCTGGCGGCCGCTGCGGGTGGCTTACTTCTCCACCGGTGATGAGATTTTGTCGCTGGGCGAAACACCGCGCGAAGGCGCTGTGTACGACAGCAACCGCTACACCGTCTTCGGCATGCTCAGCCGGCTGGGCATCCAGGTGCTCGACATGGGCGTCGTGCGCGATGAGCCGGCACTTCTGGAGGCTGCATTCAAACGAGCGGCAGCCGAGGCCGACGCGGTCATCACGTCTGGCGGTGTCAGCGTGGGTGAAGCGGATTTCACCAAGGCCATGATGAAAAAGCTGGGCGACGTGGCCTTMTGGCGCATTGCGATGCGGCCCGGCCGGCCCATGGCCGTGGGACGGATTTCAATAGAGAAATCAGGCTCTATCCCAATAGGGACAAGCGCAAGCAGCTATGAAAATAGTAGCACTCAAAAAACGTTCCCAAACCCCGACGGCGCCATTTTGTTTGGATTGCCCGGCAATCCGGTGGCGGTGATGGTGACGTTCCTGGCCTTTGTGCGCCCCGCCCTGCTCCAGATGATGGGCGCCAGCGCCGCGCCGGCGCCGTTGCTCAAGGCACGCAGCCTGGAGCCCATTCGCAAGAAGCCGGGGCGCACCGAATACCAGCGCGGCTGGGTATCCACCGCGCCCGACGGTTCCCTGGAGGTCAGGACTACCGGCAGCCAGGGTTCGGGCGTGCTGCGCTCCATGGCCGAGGCCAACGGCCTGATGGTGCTTCACCATGCGCAAGGCAATGTCGCTGCAGGGGACATGGTTGACGTCCTCATGTTTGAGGGTGCCCTGTAAATCCATTGAATCCTCGGCGCCGCCAGGCCCTGGTACTGCAACCCGAAAATATCGAAACATGAAAGCGCGTCTTCGCACCCATGGCTGCGTTGCAATCCTTGCGAAGGCGTTCAGCCTTCGTTACGGCTTGCGCCTTGCCCTGGGCGCGAATCCATCGCTTTCATTTTGTTTCGCTACTTGCGGGTTGCAGTACTAGTCGCTTCGGGGAGCCGGTAGCGGGGGCAGGTCCTCATAGCCGAAAAAATAGGGCACAACCCGAAAGCTCATCAGCAAGCCGCCGTTTTCCGGCGTTGCGTTCAGGCGTTCATAGTCGTGCGCGGCCAGGTGCTGTATTTTTTCGGCATCGCGTTGCCGGCTGAAAACATCGTGACGCCACTGATAGACCTCACTGAGTTTCTCCTCGTAGGTGTAGTGGTGGTCGTTGTCGTTGTAATAGTCGTCAAACCGGTTGCCGCCCAGGTAGATGGCATTCGAGCCTTCATACCCCGTTTTCTGGCTGGTGCGCTGGTCGGTGTTCAGAAAATAAGCCCAATCGCCAGGGACAAAGTTGCCGGCGGCCACACCGCCCACCATGCGCAAGACCTTGCCTGGCCGTTCAAGCTCCAGCGGATCAAAATCCGTTTCAAAACTCCACATGCGGCCGGGTTCCAGGTCAACCAGTGGCTCACCGTCGGCCAGTAATCGCCGCTCCACGCCTTGCGCCCTGCCCACGTCCTTCTTGACGCGGCGGAAGTAATCCAGCGCACCCTGGGCAAACACCACCTTGGTCGCGGCGTAGCAGCCTATGTCGTATTTCCCCTGCTCAAAAAACATGTCGTTGAGAGCCTTGTGCAAGGGCATGCGCAGCCGGGGCGTTCCATTGATCCAGTAGCGGGCATTCCATCTGGCAGGGCCGCCCTCGGGCCACCCCCATTCCAGCACCTCTGCCCATATCACGGTGTTCTGGCGAATACCGACATGGTCGACCAGAGCCTGCACATCGCAGGCTTTTCCTCTGAATTCGGTCAATCGGCCCGGGTGCAACAGGGCCAACAGGATTTCTTTTTTGGAAACCGTCTTGAGCTTGCGTGTCTTGTTGTTTCTCACCGGCACCAGCACTACCTCGTCCTTGATCGCCAGCTCCGGGCGTTGCGCCAAAAACAGGGTGCTCACGGCCGCGCCTGAGCCCAGCAGGGAATACGTCATGGTGCCCCGCGGCTTGTCGACAGTTTCCTGAACCAGGCGGGCTGGAATGCCGAGCTGCTGGAGATATCGAAACATGTGGGGGCCGAGCCGCTCCAGCTGGGACGGTGAACAGAAGAACTGCACGCCATATGCGCCCGTTCCAGGCGCTTCCTGGGCTTGCGCAGAAGCCGTATGGGCCAGCGCAAGCAGGAACGGAATCAGGAAGAAAGAAGCAACTGTACGGATT
>NZ_JBFUCA010000049.1:0-14461 GCF_056405475.1 Polaromonas sp. P1_G4 | reverse complement strand
GCGTGGAACTGGCTGACCGTGCAAGGGCTGCTGATACCGCAAGGTGGTTTTCATCCATCCAACGATTGGATGCGCTTAAGTCGCAAGGCACGTCGGATGCTCGATGAAGGTTCATTCGAGGACTATTCCCGCGGTGTGGCGTTTCCCAAAAGCCTACTTCATCCGGAAATAGCAGAAGCTGTTTGGCTCGACCTAGCTCGCGGCGATTTTTCTACTGCGGTGTTCAGGTCTTTCAGAGCTGTGGAAATAGCTGTGCGTAATGCAGGTGGGTTTGGCGATCAGACGATCGGGACAGATCTGATGAGAAAGGCCTTTTCTCAGAATGGGCCACTTGCAGACAACTCCCGGCTTGCAGCCGAAAATGAAAGTCTTTCCGCGCTATTTGCCGGTGCTATCGGTTCGTACAAAAACCCGATATCTCATCGCACCGTGGACCTGTCGGATATTAAAGAGGCCCAGGAGATGGTCATATTGGCGAGCCATCTTCTGCGCATTGTGGATAGCCGCCGTCCAAAGCCTGCTCGCTTAGCCTAAAAAATCCTGATTGGCCCGGAAGCCAAATTGGCGCCTAAATATGGGCTTTTTGATGCCCCCAGGCCGCCAAAATCCCTCCTGGCATAGTCAAAACACCGTGGAAGCGTCTATTTCGAGCGTGAAAAGGGCCTTGAGCCCAATCAGGACAAGCGCAACCAGCTCCTCTTCTGATAGCAAAACTGCAGTCCTGACCCTCGCTTGACAACCCGTTTGCAAGGTAAGGCAAAAGAAGTGGGAGGATGCGCCAGGCGTACTTCCTGACCTCGACGCGGCGGCGGTCGTGATGGCGGCGGCGGCAGTGGCGGCAACTGACTCCCCACCTAGCCTGTCTCCTACAGTGCAATCGGCCCTGCTCCGGGATGCTGGCGGTTACCTCGCCACTCCCCACTCCATCTTTAAGGACAAAGGCAGAAGCCATGGAAAGCCCCACCGATGCACTCACCATCTCCCGGCGAGGTATCCTGATCGCTAGCGCCGCTTCAGCGGCTGTGACCACTATGCCATCAGACGCAACCGCCGCCCCCTCTTCACCGCTCGCCGCACCCGGCTCCGTCCCTCAGGAGCGCGTGACCATCGAGGTCAACGGCACGGCCCACACCCTGAACCTGGACACACGCACCACGCTGCTCGATGCCTTGCGCGAGCATCTGCACCTTACCGGCACCAAAAAGGGCTGCGACCACGGGCAGTGCGGCGCCTGTACCGTGCTGCTTGATGGGCAGCGCATCAATTCCTGCCTGACGCTGGCCGTGATGCATGAGGGCAGCAAGGTGACCACCATCGAAGGGCTGGGAACCTTGCAGCGCATGCACCCGTTGCAAACAGCCTTCGTCAAACATGACGGCTACCAGTGCGGCTACTGCACGCCGGGCCAGATCTGCTCTGCCGTCGGCGCACTCGACGAGCTCCGTCGGGGCGTTCCCAGCCACGTCAGCGCGGACATTACCGCGCGGCCGCTGCTCTCGCCCGACGAGCTTCGGGAGCGCATGAGCGGCAACATCTGCCGCTGCGGTGCTTACTCCAACATCGTTGAAGCCATCACTGAAGTCGCGGGGGGGCAGGCATGAAACCCTTCACATACGAGCGCGCCACCTCGCCGGCACAAGCTGCCGCAGCGGTGGCCCGCAACCCGGCGGCAAAATTCATCGCAGGCGGCACCAACCTGCTTGATTTGATGAAGCTGCAGATCGAAGCGCCGGCGCATCTTGTCGACGTGAACGGCCTGGCGCTGGACAAGATTGAAGCGACACCCGAAGGCGGCCTGCGAGTGGGCGCGATGGTTCGCAACACCGCGCTGGCCTCAGACGAGCGCGTGCGGCGCGACTACGGCGTGCTGTCACGGGCCCTGCTCGCCGGCGCCTCGGGCCAGCTGCGCAACAAGGCAACCACCGCCGGCAACCTGCTGCAGCGCACGCGCTGCCCCTACTTTTATGACACCGACCAGCCCTGCAACAAGCGCCAGCCGGGCAGCGGATGCAGCGCCATCGGGGGCGTGAACCGCCAGCACGGCATCATCGGCACCAGCCAGACCTGCATCGCCACCCACCCGAGTGATATGGCTGTTGCCATGCGGGTGCTCGACGCATCGGTAGAAACCGTGCGGGCCGACGGGCGTGCGCGCGTCATTCCCATTGCTGACTTTCACCGGCTGCCAGGCGAAACGCCGCACATCGAAACCGCGCTGGAGCCCGGTGAGCTGATCACCGCCGTGACGCTGCCGCGCCCGGCCGGCGGCGTGCACATCTACCGCAAGGTGCGTGACCGCGCCTCTTACGCCTTCGCGCTCGTTTCCGTGGCTGCCATCGTGCAGCGTGATGGCTCCGGCAAGGTCGCCCTGGGCGGCGTGGCGCACAAGCCCTGGCGCGTTGAAGCCGCAGAGGCCGCCATGCCGCAAGGTGCGCGGGCTCTTGCGGCCGGCGTGCTGGCCGGCGCCACACCGACACATGACAACGCCTTCAAATTGCCACTGGCAGAGCGAACCATCGCCGCCGTGCTGGCCCAGGCGAGGAGCGCATCGTGAAATTCGACACCCCTGCCACCACCAACCCCATTGACCAGCTCAAGGTCATCGGCAAACCGACCGACCGCATTGACGGCCCGCTCAAAACCACCGGCACCGCACCCTACGCCTACGAGCGCCACGACGCCGCACCCGACGCGGCTTACGGCTACGTCGTAGGCGCCGGCATCGCCAAGGGCCGCATCGCGTCGATGGATTTGCGCGCGGCCCGCACCGCGCCGGGCGTGCTGGCCATCGTCACGGCAGAGAACGCCGGCAAGCTCACCAAAGGCAGCTTCAACACGGCCAAGCTGCTGGGCGGGCCGGAGATTGAGCACTACCACCAGGCCGTGGCGCTGGTGGTGGCCAACACATTTGAGCAGGCGCGCGCCGCCGCGCAACTGGTACGCATCGTCTATGAGAGCACGCCGGGCAAGTTCAACCTGGCGTCTGAAAAAGACGGCGCGCCACTGGCCAAGGCGTCTGATTTTTCGGGTGAACCTGAAACCAGGGTGGGCGATTTCGCGGGCGCCTTTGCCACCGCGCCTGTGCAGCTGGACGCCACCTACACCACGCCCGACCAGTCGCACGCCATGATGGAGCCGCACGCCACCATCGCAGCGTGGAATGGCGACAAGCTCACGGTCTGGACAGCCAACCAGATGATCGACTGGGGCGTGGGCGATCTGGCCAAAACGCTGGGCATCCCCAAAGCCAACGTCAGGCTGGTGTCGCCCTTTATCGGCGGGGGCTTCGGCGGCAAGCTTTTCCTGCGTGCCGATGTGCTGCTGGCCGCGCTGGGTGCGCGCACGGTGCAGCGGCCGGTCAAGGTCGCGCTGCAGCGGCCGCTGATGATGAACAACACCACCCACCGGCCGGCCACCATCCAGCGCATACGCCTTGGGGCGGGGCGCGACGGCAAGCTCACTTCCATCGGCCATGAGGGCTGGTCAGGCGACCTGCCCGGCGGCGGGCCCGAGACCGCGGTGAACCAGACGCGCCTGCTTTACGCCGGCGCCAACCGCATGACCGCCACACGGCTGGCCGTGCTGGACCTTCCCGAAGGCAACGCGATGCGTGCACCGGGCGAGGCGCCCGGCTTGATGGCGCTCGAGATCGCCATGGATGAAATGGCCGGGAAGCTGGGCATGGACCCGGTGGAGTTCCGTGTCCTCAACGACACGCAGGTAGACCCTGAAAAACCCGACCGTGCTTACTCCCAGCGCCAGTTGATCCAATGCCTGAGAACCGGCGCGCAAACCTTCGGCTGGAACCGGCGCGTAGCCAAACCGGGCCAGCTGCGTGAAGGGCGCTGGCTGGTGGGCCTGGGTGTCGCCTCGGCTTTTCGCAACAACCTGACAATGCCGTCTGGTGCGCGCGTGCGGCTGGACAACACCGGCCTTGTCACGGTCGAAACCGACATGACCGATATCGGCACCGGCACCTACACCGTCATTGCGCAGACCGCCGCTGAAGTCATGGGCGTGCCGCTGCAAAAGGTGTTTGTGCGGCTGGGCGACTCCGCCTTTCCCGTGTCGGCCGGCTCGGGCGGGCAATGGGGCGCCAACAGCTCTACGTCGGGCGTGTACGCCGCCTGCATGAAGCTGCGCGAAGCCGTCGCCAACAAGCTGGGAATGACCCAGGGCGACATCACGTTTGCCGACGGCATGGTCAGCGCGGATGGCCGCACTGTGCCGCTGGCTGAAGCTGCCGGCGCCCAGGGCCTCGTCGCCGAAGACACCATCGAGTTCGGCGACCTGGGCAAAAAATTCCAGCAGTCGACCTTCGGCGCGCACTTTGTGGAAGTGGGCGTCGACATCTACACCGGCGAAATTCGTGTGCGACGCATGCTGGCCGTCTGCGCCGCGGGCCGCATCCTCAACCCCAAGAGCGCGCGCAGCCAGGTGATAGGCGCGATGACCATGGGCGTGGGCGCGGCGTTGATGGAAGAACTCGCCGTCGACAAGCGTCACGGCTTTTTCGTGAACCACGACCTGGCGGGCTACGAGGTACCGGTGCATGCCGACATTCCGCACCAGGACGTGATCTTCCTGGAAGAGACCGACCCGACCTCATCGCCGATGAAGGCCAAGGGCGTCGGTGAACTGGGCATCTGCGGCGTCGGCGCTGCCGTGGCCAATGCGGTCTACAACGCCACCGGCGCGCGGGTGCGCCACTACCCGATCACACTGGACAAAGTGCTGAACAGCCTGCCGGCGCTGGTGTGAGCGCCGGCGCGCCTCATCACGCCGGCGGCGGGTGTGGAAAACACCTTAAAAACGCCTGTTTCAGGCATAAAAAGTGCCTGAAACCTAATCAGGACGGGCGCAAGCAGCTCCTGATTTAATAGCGCGTCTGCACAATCCTGAACCCCTTGCGCAAGCTCACCGGCGAGCGGAACGGCGGCCCGCCGCACCGCTGGAACAAGTCCTACACAGCTGCGTGTTCGCGCGTACTAGGATCGGTTTTACCTGTGAATCCGTTCCGTACTGACGGTGCCATGCCAACCCGCCCTTTTCGCCTCGCCACACGGCTGATCCTGGCGTCAGCCCTGGCCGCTGCGTGCCTGGGCACCGCTGCGCAGGACAAAGCCGCAGGCACGCTGCCGCAGGTCACCATCGCCGCCAAGGCAAACCGCGACCCCGTCGAAAAGTCCTACCGCAAGATGGTCCGCGGCATGGACCTTTTCGAGAAACAGCGCGCCGCCATGGCGCCCAACGCGTCGCTGCGCTTCAAACTCTTGCCGCGCAAGCGCGAAACGGAGATGGACCGCATCGAGATGGAGGTCATCGGGACGACGGTGGCGTTTGGCGTGGCGGTGGCGCCGGACCATACCTTTACGCTGGAGCGTGACCCCAAGGCGTTTGACGAGAACGCACAGGTGATTCCGAACCGGAAGGCGCAGACCATGACGTGGCGCACGGAGATACGCACGCCGGGCCTGCCGCCCAACACGCGTCGGCTGGGGGACTTGCGGCTGGAGTGCCAGGTGGGCATGGAGGCTGGCCTGGTGTCGAACACCACCAACGTGATCGGCCGGCTGGCGCGGGTGATTCTGGATACGCCGGCTTACTGCGACAGGAAGGCGCCGCTTTATCTGTTCTTTGCAGACCGGCCTTTGTTCAGCGTGGCCATGGTGAACGGCGCGCGGCGGGAGATTCTTTCCATCGACAAGCTGTACGCCGCCGCCAGCGACGACCCCAACCTGAACGGCGACCTGCCGTATTGCGACTGCGAGGTACTGGTAGACCGCACTTACGTGCTGCCGCTGGGTGACCGGAGCTGGCCGGACGACACGCTGGTGGAGTTTGAGTACATGGACGGGCCGTGATGAAAACCTTGCCCCGCCAAACGTTGCGGCATGCCGGTGCGATGCTGCTTGCCTGCCTGTGGCTGGCCGGCTGCGCGGGCCCGGGGGGATTGTTCGGCCCTGAGGAAGCGCCGCCGCCTTTTCGTGACCCGGCGATGACGATGGAAAGCGCGCAGGGCGCCATCGTGGCCGGGCAATCCACCAAGGCAGACGTGACGGCCGCGCTGGGCGACGCCGCCACGTCGGTGAAGTTCGACAGCGGATTCGAGGTGTGGGTCTACCGGAAAAAGACGCCGCAAGCCACGGTGACCAACCCGGAACTGGTGATTCTGTTCACACCGGGTGGCGTTGTGAAAAAGACGCGGATTCGCCCGGCGTATTCGGCTGACTCGGCTTACGGAGAGCGCAAGGATTGACGGCGTAACTTCCCCCCGAACCAGCCCGCCACTTCATACCGGAATCACGGTCGTCTCGAACACTTCCTTGAGGCATACAAAGGTGCGCACCTGCCGCACGCCGGGCAGGGCCACAAGCTGGGCGCTGTGCATCTCGTTGAACGAGTCGATGCTCTTGATGCGCAGCTTCACAAAATAATCAAACTCGCCGGTCACCAGTTGCACCTCAAGGCAACCCGTGAGGCCGGCGGCGGCTTTTTCAAACGCGGCGAATGAGTCGGTGGTGGAGCGGTCAAGCACGACACCGATGATGACCAGGCCGTTGTAGCCCAGCGCACGCGGGTTGACCAGCACCACGGTCTTGCGGATCAGCCCCAGCTCCTTGAGCCTGGCCACCCGCCTGGAGCAGGCCGGTGCGCTGAGGTTGGTTTTTTCGGCCAGCTGCATGTTGGGCAATGAGGCGTCCTGCTGCAGCAGCTTCAGGAGCTTGCGGTCTACCCGGTCGAGTTCTTTTTCCATTGAGGAATTGTACAAATCTTGCACAAAATGGCAATTCAACAAAATAAATTGTGCGTTTATCCAATTCAAAGATTCCTGAGTCGACTTATTCGCTGAAGTATGCAATTCATTCCACGGCCCGGGCGATACGATTTGATTCAGGACTGCACCCAAACCTTTACCCACATGCCCTCCTTCTTTGCGGCCATTTCAGTCTACGCACAAGGGCTTCAACCGAGAAACACTGCCATGTCTACCCCGCTTCAGTATCCGCTCCAGCTCCAGAAATTTGCAAAACACTCCCTGACCTTCGGGCCCAGCCCGATACAGCCGCTCAAGCGCCTGAGCGCCCACCTGGGCGGCAAGGTCGAGCTGTTTGCCAAGCGCGAAGACTGCAACAGCGGCCTGGCGTTCGGCGGCAACAAGACGCGCAAGATGGAATACCTGATCCCCGAGGCGCTAGAGCAGGGCTGCGACACGCTGGTGTCGATCGGTGGCATCCAGTCCAACCAGACGCGCCAGGTCGCGGCGGTGGCGGCGCACCTGGGCATGAAGTGCGTGCTGGTGCAGGAGAACTGGGTCAACTACTCCGACGCGGTGTATGACCGCGTGGGCAATATCGAGATGTCGCGCATCATGGGCGCCGACGTGCGCCTGGACGCGGCCGGTTTTGACATCGGCATCCGCCCGAGCTGGGAGCAGGCGATGGAAGACGTGCGCAAGAAGGGCGGCAAGCCCTTCCCGATTCCGGCGGGCTGTTCAGAGCACCCGTATGGCGGCCTGGGTTTTGTCGGCTTCGCCGAAGAAGTGCGCGCGCAAGAGGCCGAGCTGGGCTTCAAGTTTGATTACATCGTGGTGTGCTCCGTCACCGGCAGCACGCAGGCCGGCATGGTGGTGGGCTTTGCGGCAGACGGCCGCGCCGACCGCGTGATCGGCATCGATGCGTCGGCCAAGCCCGCACAAACCCACGCGCAGATTTTGCGCATTGCGCAGAACACCGCCAAGCTGGTGGAGCTGGGCCGCCCCATCACCGAAAAAGACGTCGTGCTCGACACCCGCTACGGCGGCCCTGAGTATGGCCTGCCATCCGAAGGCACGCTGGAGGCGATACGGCTGTGCGCCCGCCAGGAGGGCATGCTGACCGACCCGGTGTACGAAGGCAAGTCGATGCAGGGCATGATCGACATGGTGCGGCGCGGGGAGTTTCCGGCCGGCTCACGCGTGCTGTATGCGCACCTGGGCGGCGTGCCGGCGCTCAATGCCTACAGCTTCCTGTTCCGCAACGGTTGAACATGGAACGGCCTGCAGCATTGACCGTGGCGCTGGCAACCCGGCTGATGGAAGCCTTGTGCGCAGCGCCGCGTGACGCGGAGGCACCCGAGAGCGCCGGCATGCCCCTGCTGCGCGCGGCACTGAATGACCCTGCCGTGCACACCGTGGTGCTGGCCATCAGCAAAAACGGGCCGGCTGCCAGCCTGGTGCAGGTGATACGGCAGCCGGACACGCTGCATCAATGGGTGGAACTGGCCTGCATCTGAGCGTGACGTCAGCGTTTTGCTATCAATTAAATAGCTGCTCGCGCATGACTCTATTGGGTTACAGGCCTTTTTTATGCATCAAAAGCGGGCTCCGGAGGCCTTTTTCCGCGGCCCAGCGCCTGCCTCCACACGCTAAAACCGCTTGAAAAAGACCATTTTCAAGCATAAAAAGTGGCTGTATCCCAATAGAGTCATGCGCGAGCAGCTATGTTTTTAATAGCATTCGTCGGCTAACGACCTCTAGATCCGGTCCTTCCAGCGCTGCATTTCCCATGAGGGCAAACCTCGGAGGTCGCCGACCTTCGCGCTCTGGAATTCCGTGATGGCGGGTTTGGCGCCCAGCCGCTCGTAGGCCTGTTTGGCGATCGGTGCGGTTTGCACGAACACACTTTTCACCTGCGCCCAGTTCAGGGGTTGCGGGATGATTTTGGCGCCTGCAATCATTTTTCCTGTGGCAAACAGCGACAACGCGTCGCCTTCGGTCGACCACACCCAGCCCCGGCGAAACACCACGTCATCGCGAACCACCCTGGCGCCATCCGCCGGAGACAGGCCCCAGTAGGACTTGACCAGCTGCGACACCGCCTCCGGGTCGGCCTCACTGAGTGCATGCACAGCTTCCTGTTGCGCCAGCAGGAAAGCCTGCACAAGGTTCGGGTGCTTTTCCACAAGGCTGTTATGCACGATGCGGAAGGACCGGTGCAGGTAGTAGCCGTCCGGATAGAAAGGCGAATTCTTCACCGAGGGCAACAAGATGCCGGCGCCCATGCCGGCCGGCCCCTCGTAATGGGCTTCTGTGTAGCCGTGGGAGTTCATGATGGCCACCGTGCCCGTTCCGGTGGCCTGCGCCTTCAGAAAGGCCGGGTACACCGCCAGCGTGGCGTCCACCCCGCTGGGCACCTGCGCCGCTTCGGGCAAGGTCGGCAAGTGCACCATGCGAATGCCGTGGGCGGCAGGGTCGGGGTTGCCCAGCTCATAGCGCAGGATTTGCGTCAGCGCGTTGTAGGGGTCGCCGCCCAGCACGGTACCAACTGTCTTGCCCTTGAGGTCTTGCACATTGCGGATGGGCGAGTCCTTGCGCGTGCACAGCACAAAGCGCAACCGCCCTTCCGCCACCGACGCCAGGCTGAACGGAAGCCTGGCCAGGATGCCGCCCAGCGTTGCCGTGTTGCCCCACAGCGCCATGTCGAGCTGGCCGGCGGTGAGTGCGTCTACCTGCGGAGCGCCCGTCTGGTAGATGCGGTAGTCCACCGTGAGGTCGTAGCCGAACTCCGCGGCATATTTTTCAAACAGCTTTTTGCCGATCATGTATTGCGTTGTCGGCGAATTGCCAGCCGCCCACGGCACCCAGCCAAATGACAGCGTGAATGGCTTGCCCGCCTGGGCGCGAACAATGCCCGCGGCCCCCAGTGCGCTGCCGGCCAGGCCGGCGCTTTGGCGCAACCAGTGCCTGCGCGTCAACATTGATCTGCCGGTCATCGGCTCTCCTTTTGGTTGGGGGTTGCCCGCGAAAGGCACGGCGCCGGGCCGCGGATTTCCGCCTGAAACAAAAATCAACGCCCCCGGGTTGGCAAGCTCCGGGTTCGCTAGGTCCGGTCCTTCCAGCGCTGCATTTCCCATGAGGGCAGGCCGCGAAGGTCGCCGACCTTCGCGCTCTGGAATTCCGTGATGGCGGGTTTGGCACCCAGCCGCTCGTAAGCCTGTTTGGCGAGCGGTGCAGTTTGCACGAACACACTTTTCACCTGCGCCCAGCTCAGGGGTTGCGGAATGATTTTTGCGCCCGCAATCATTTTGGAGGTGGCGAACAAAGCCAGCGCGTCGCCTTCGGTGGACCAGGCCCAGCCGCGGCGGAACACGACTTCGTCACGAACCACCTTGGCGCCATCCGCCGGCGACAGGCCCCAGTAGGACTTGACCAGCTGCGAGACGGCCTCCGGGTCGGCTTCGCTGAGAACGCTCACGGCCTCCTGCTGCGCCAGCAGAAAGGCCAGCACGAGGTTGGGGTGTTTTTCCACGATGTTGCTATGCACGATGCGGAAGGAACGATGCAGGTAATAGCCGTCTGGATAGAAAGGCGAATTCTTCACCGAGGGCAGCAGGATGCCGGCGCCCTTGCCGGCTGGCCCGTCGTAATGCCCTTCGGTGTAGCCGTAGGAGTTCATCACAGCCACCGTGCCCGTGGCCTGCGCTTTCAGGAAGGCCGGGTACACGGCCAATGTGGCGTCCACGCCGCTGGGCACCTGCGCCGCTTCGGGCAAGGTGGGCAGGTGCACCATGCGGATGCCATGGGCGGCCGGGTCGGGGTTGCCCAGCTCATAGCGCAGGATTTGCGTGAACGCGTTGTACGGGTCAGCGCCTACCAGTGTGCCGACCGTCTTTCCCTTGAGGTCCTGCACGTTGCGGATGGGCGAGTCCTTGCGCGTGCACAGCAAAAAGCGCAGCCGCCCTTCCGCCACCGACACCAGGCTGAAAGGAAGCTTTGCCACGATGGCGCGCAGCGTCGGCGTGTTGCCCCACATGGCCATGTCGAGCTGGCCGGCGGCCAGGGCCTCGACCTGCGGCGCTGCCGCGGGGTAGGCGCGGTAGTCCATGGTGAGGTCGTAGCCAAATTGCGCCGCGTGTTTTTCGATCAGCTTTTTGTTGATCATGTGCTGCGTGATCGGCGAGTTGCCCGCCGCCCACGGAACCCAGCCATAGGACATCGTGAGCGGCTTGCCTGCCTGCGCGCGGGCAAGCTGCGCCAGCCCCACCGTCGCTGCGCCGGCCAGGCCGGCACCCTGGCGCAGCCAGTGCCTGCGCGTCAACATTGATCTGCCGGCCATAAAGACCCCTCTTTCACATGAAGAACAGCCACGCGGACCCGACGGTGCAAACCTGCAGCTCACACGGCCGGCAGGCTCACGCCCTCGTGTTTCGCAGGGTGTTCGTGGTCTATTCTTTCCAGGAGCTCATACACCTCGCACAGCTCATCCTTCGGGCCTAGCGGTACTGTGGCCACCAGCCTGAAACGGAAAAACCGCGCGGCCGCAAGCGCCACCGCGCGGCTGGCGGCGATGTTCACGCCCAGCGCATTGGCCTGGCGCGCCAGCGCCCGGGCCCGGTCCAGCGGTGCGCCCACTGCGGTGAAAGTCAGGTGATCCCAGGTGCCGAAGTTGCCGACTGTGGCATTGCCAAAATCCAGGCCAAAGCGCGGTGGCTTGACCGGCACGTCCAGGCCTTCGGCCAGCGCCTGCATGGAGTCCACCGCGCGCAGGGCCGCCTCGCAGGCATAACCGGCCGGGTTAGACACATTGAGCGGCGTGTTCCACAGCGCGACGGCGGTGCAGCTTTCGTAGCGGTCCATCATGCCCTTGCCCTGCGCCACTTCCACCGCCAGGATCTGCAGGTAGTGGTCGGCATTCGGCGACCAGGTCATGGCCGTGGCGTGGTCGTCGTCCAGCGCGGCGCACAGCACCGCCAGCTCGCGTTGCTCGACGCCGGCCTGCGGCGTCAGGCGGTTGGCAATGAAATGCTGCACCAGCGGCCGCGGCACGTAACGCGAAAAGCCCTGCAACGCGATGCGTGCCAGCGCCAGCGATTCCTGCAGCCGGCGCACCTCGGCGATGTCGCTGTCCTGGGGAATGTCGCTGTCGAATTCAAATTGCCGGATGTGCCTGGCCGAGCGCACCAGGTTCTTCAGGGGCCTGGCCAGCCGGTTGGCCATCCAGAACAGCATGGGCATCAGCAGTACCAGCCCGGCCACGCCCACCCCCAGCAGCATCCACCGCATACGCCGCACCTGCGCCAGCAGCAGGTTCTGGTCAGACACCAGGGCCACATAGGCCTTGCGGCTGAACACGCCTTCGATCGGCATCACCACCGCGGCAAAACGCTGGCCGTCGGCGCCATCGATCGAATGAATCGGCGTATCTTTCAGAGAGGCCTGTGTCATCAGCGGCGGCAACGCGGCATACAAGGGGTCATTCAGCGCGGCAAGGCTCACGGGCCGCCCGGACGCCAGCAGACGGCGAAGGCGGTCTGCATCGGACCAGCCCCAGACGCGGCCCTGCTCATCAAAGAGGATCAGCTCGGCATGGCTCTCCTGACTGCGCGCACGCAGAAAATCCGAGAGGCCCGCGACCGTGAACGTTACTGCCGCGACGCCGCCCTTCGGCCCGCTGAGCGGCCGCGACAACGCCATGCCGAACTCCGCCGGGAGCTGCAGCATAAAAGGATCGGTGGCCTGGAAGGTGCCCAGGTTCAACTCGCTCACCCCCTCGTACCAGGGCCTGCTGCGGGGGTCATAGCGGTTGCCCCAGGGACGCCGTTCGCTGGCGATGGCGGTCATTTGCTGGTCGTAAAAAACCCATTCCTCCACCCGCTTTTCGTGTTCGTCGACCCGGATGATCTGCTCCGCGTAGCGGGCTTCCGGCAGCGATTTAGCCCAGGCCCGGTCGCGTTCGGTGCGCAACACCATGCTTTGCAGGTAACTGCCGTCCGGATAACCGAACACCAGCGAGGCGATCTGGGGATAGCGGTTTTGCATCGACATCTGCATGCGCTGCACTGAAATGTCGTTCTCGCCTTCGAGGCCGGCATGCGGGTCATTGGTGGTGGCTTCCAGCCAGGCGCGGGCCGGTTCCTGAAAGCGCAGCAGCTGCTCCTGCGTGCGGCGGCCCAGTTGCTCCAGCTCGCGCTGCGCGCCGTCCAGCACGATGCGGCTTGCGGCCAGCTCGGCCAGCACCATGAGCGCCACAACAAGCACCGTGCCCAGCGCGGCGTAGGTCCAGAACAGGTGGGAGCGAATCGACCTGGCGTGAAAAGTCAGCAACTTCAACTTTTTCAAGCGTGTCCCCCTGCTGTGCTTGTTTGATCGCAAGATACGCTGCAGTAATACCTTTGACAAGGCGGTTGCTACTGCCCTGCCGGGTATCTTTTCGCCTTCCACATTTTGTGACGTTTGTCAGAATTTTCAGCGTGACGGCATACAGAGGGAGCATCTTCAAAAATGCAAATTTTTGGACGCCCGTATGGATACAGATAGTGACATCGGCGCAGCCTGTTTGCGACATGTACTGCTGGAGTACACACCCCGGGCTATAACGGAAGCGCTACATGCGAGCGGCCCGCCTTGCCGATTTGTCGATTGCCGCTTTTGCTTTGTATTGCACTGTATCGAGAGGCCTGTGCGATCAGCTGCCCTCAGCGGGGGCGCGGAAAGCCTACGCCCGCTTCTTGAACAGCGCCGAAGCCCCGCTGGCTGCCCGGATCTCATCGGCCGTTGCCCGCAACGCCTCGGACAACTCTTCCATCCTGACTTGCGTCAACCGCACCAGCGGCCCCGCAATCGTGACCACACCGATCGCGCCCGAGGGCGACAGCACGGGCGCGGCCATGGCGGACATGGAGGGCGCGAACACTTCGCTGATTGTGCTGAAGCCGCGCTTGCGCGCCGCGTGCACAAAGCCGAGCAGCGCCTTCACGGTGGTGGGGGCCTTGGGGCCGAAGTCTTTGGGTGGGCCGAAGCCTTGTTGGGCCACCAGGCGCAATGCCTCTTCATCGCTCATGGTGGAAAGCCAGGCATGCCCGGCGGCGCTGCAAGACAGGCGAACCGACAGGCCCATGTCGGGGTCGTAGCGCAGGCCACGGCGCGCGCCCTGCGCTTTGGCGACGAAGGTCAGGTCGTCGCCGTCGACGACGGCCAGACGCACCAGTTCGCCGGATTCTTCGGCCAGATGGTCGAGCAGGGGCTGCGCGACATCGACGATGCCTGAGGCGCTCAAAAACCCCAGGCCCAGCGAGACCAGTTTGATGGTGAGAACGTATTCGCCCTGCTCACGCACCTGGCGCACATAACCGCAGCGGCACAGCTCTGCCAGCAGGCGGTGGGTAGCGCTGAGCGGCATGTCCAGGCGGGCTGCAATCATGGACACGGTTTGGCCTTCGGGGTGCGCGGCCAATTGCTCCAGGGTGTTGAAGCTTCTTTCGAGAAGGGTGCTCATGCGGTTTGACTCTCTGGTTTCGCCGGTTTGCCGTTTGCCGTTTGCCGTTTGCCGTTTGCCGTTTGCCGACATTTAGCCATGGCTTGGAAACTGGGTGCACTTCAAATAATAATGGTTTTCCATTATGGAAAGACTTTCCACTATATCGGATGATTCGCCGGTCTGGGGTGCGATCTGGCCGAACAGCCTAGCCCCGCCCCTTTGCC
>NZ_JBFUCA010000048.1:0-14529 GCF_056405475.1 Polaromonas sp. P1_G4 | reverse complement strand
CCCTATGGCTGCTTTATCGGCTCGGCTGCGGTGATGATCCTCTCCGACAAGGACACGGCCACTGATGCCGCGCGCAACATGATGCGTTTCTTTCACCATGAGTCCTGCGGCCAGTGCACGCCGTGCCGTGTGGGCACAGCCAAAGCAGCACACCTTATGGAACAGCCGAAGTGGGACCTCGCCCTGCTGGCAGACCTGTCCCTGGTCATGCGCGACGCATCGATCTGCGGCCTCGGCCAGGCGGCTCCCAATCCCATGGACTGCGTCATCAAGTACTTCCCACACGAGCTGGCTTGAGCACCGCGTCAACAAGACAAGAGGCACCACGATGAATGCAATTACCCGCCAGGAACTCGCCGAACTCGACGCACCGCTTGTGAGCTTCAGCCTCAACGGCCGTGAGGTCCAGGGCCGCGCCACCGAATCACTGCTCCAGGTCGCCAAGCGCGAAGGCGTGGAGATCCCGCACCTGTGCTTCAAGGAAGGCATGGAAGCTGTCGGTAACTGCCGATCGTGCATGGTTGAAATCAACGGTGAGCGCGTACTCGCTCCCTCATGCTGCCGGGCACCTGCAGCCGGCATGAAGGTCGTCACCGACAGCGAACGCGCCGTGGCCTCGCAAAAGCTGGTGCTCGAGCTGCTGCTGTCAGACATGCCCGAAAAGGAATACACCCGCAACAACGAGGTAGACCAATGGGCTGCCAAGATCGGCGTCGGCAAGCCCCGTTTCGAGGCACGCCAACAGGTGCGCCAGGATGTATCGCACCCCGCCATCGCCGTGAACCTGGACGCCTGCATCCAGTGCACACGCTGCCTGCGCGCTTGCCGTGACGAGCAGGTCAATGACGTGATCGGGCTGGCCTTCCGCGGTGACCAGGCCAAGATCGTCTTCGATATGGATGATCCCATGGGTGCGTCCACCTGCGTGGCCTGCGGCGAATGTGTACAAGCCTGCCCGACGGGCGCCCTGATGCCGGCCCGCGAGGCTGCCTTGACCGTGCCGGACAAGCAGGTCAAGTCTGTGTGTCCCTACTGCGGTGTGGGTTGCCAGCTGACCTACAACGTCAAGGACGACAAGATTCTTTTTGTGGAAGGCCGCGACGGCCCCGCCAACCATGAACGCCTGTGCGTCAAAGGCCGTTACGGCTTCGACTACGCGCATCATCCGCACCGACTGACAAAACCGCTGATCCGCCGCGAAGGCATGCCCAAGACCGGCGACTTCACGATGGACCCGGACCGCGTGATGGACGTGTTCCGCGAAGCCAGCTGGGAAGAAGCGCTGGAATTCGCCGGCGGCAAGCTCGCCGCCATCCGTGACCAGCACGGCAAGAAATCGCTGGCCGGCTTTGGCTCGGCCAAGGGCAGCAACGAAGAAGCCTACCTGTTCCAGAAGCTGGTGCGCACCGGTTTCGGCAGCAACAATGTGGACCATTGCACGCGCCTGTGCCACGCGTCCTCGGTTGTCGCCCTGCTGGAAGGCATTGGATCTGGCGCCGTCTCTAACCCCGTCATGGATGTCACAAAGGCCGATGTGGTCGTGATCATCGGCGCCAACCCGACGGTGAACCACCCGGTGGCCGCCACCTGGATCAAGAACGCCGTGAAAAACGGCACCAAGCTGATCGTGATGGATCCGCGCCGCTCCGACCTCACGCGCGTGGCGCACCGCCACTTGCAGTTCAAGCCCGATACCGATGTGCCCATGCTCAACGCGATGATGAATGTCATCGTGACCGAGGGCCTGGTGGACCAGGCCTTCATCGACAGCCGCACTATCGGCTACGAAGAACTGCGCAAGAACGTTGAGGGCTACACACCCGAACTGATGGCGCCGATCTGCGGCATTGACGCCGACACGCTGCGTTATGTGGCCCGCCTGTTCGCCACTTCCAAAGGCTCGATGATCCTGTGGGGCATGGGTGTGTCGCAGCACGTGCACGGCACCGACAACGCGCGTTGCCTGATCGCCCTTTCGCTGATGACCGGCCAGATCGGCCGTCCTGGTACCGGCCTGCATCCTCTGCGCGGCCAGAACAACGTGCAGGGTGCGTCCGACGCGGGCCTGATCCCCATGATGCTGCCGGATTACCAGCACGTCTCCAAGCCCGAGGTCCGCGCCAGCTTCGAGAAGGCCTGGAACGTCGCTCCCGGCTCCCTGGACGACCAGGTCGGCCTGACGGTGGTCGAAGTGATGCACGCCATCAAAAAGGGCGGCATCAAGGGGATGTATGTGCAAGGCGAGAACCCGGCCATGTCCGACCCGGACGCCAACCACGCGCGCGAAGCCCTGGCTGCGCTCGATCACCTCGTGGTGCAGGACATCTTCCTGACCGAAACCGCCTATCTGGCGGACGTGATTTTGCCGGCCAGTGCCTTCCCGGAAAAAGACGGCAGCTTTACCAACACCGACCGCCTCGTGCAGATGGGCCGCAAGGCGATCAACCCGCCCGGCGATGCACGCCAGGACCTCTGGATCATTACGCAGATCGCCAACCGCATGGGTTGTGGCTGGCACTACAACCATGTCAGCGAAGTCTTCGACGAGATGCGCCACACCATGCCGAGCATTGGCGGCATCACCTGGGACCGGCTTGACCGCGAGCATTCGGTCACCTACCCCTGCATGAAAGAAGGCGATCCCGGCCAGTCGGTCGTGTTTGTGGATGACTTCCCCCGCGAAGGCGGCCGCGCGAAGTTCGTGCCGGCCGACATCATCCCGGCCAATGAGCGCCCGGACACCGAATATCCGATGGTGCTGATCACCGGGCGCCAGTTGGAGCATTGGCACACCGGCAGCATGACACGGCGCGCGACGGTGCTCGATGCGATCGAGCCCGATCCTGTCGCCCTGGTACACCCGCTCGACCTTGCCGCCATGGGCGGCAAGCCCGGCGACGTGGTGACCATCGAGTCACGCCGCGGCAAGGTGGAGCTGTACGCCCGCGCCGACGAAAGCTCGCCACGCGGCGCAGTTTTTGTACCTTTCTGTTACTACGAGGCAGCCATCAACAAGCTGACCAATGCCGCGCTAGACCCGTTTGCGAAGATCCCGGAGTTCAAATACTGCGCGATCCGCGTGTCGCTGGGTGGCGTGCCACCCGAGCAGGACAGCTACGGTGGCGGACAGGCGCTGAAGAACTCGATCGCTCTTGCGGGGTTCTGAGTATTTTTTGGCAGCAATGAGAAGCAGGGCATGAGCGGCCGCCTCTGCTGCTCAAAGACAGCGCGTGAGTGCTATTAAATTTATAGCTGCTTACGCCCTTTTTTATTGGGGTTGAGGCCGATTTTTCCAATATTCCATCCAGCCCCCGCTGCAAACCTCTGTGCCCGGCGGTAGAGCGCCTGGATTACAAGCGCCCTGCGTCTACGCTTGCGCAGGCGCCGGCATCACCACCACCCCATCCTCGTCGGCGTAGAGCCAGTCGCCCGGCCGCACCCAGACGCCCTGTATCTGCACAGCGATGTCACGCAGGCCCGCCTGGCGCCTTTCCGTGGGCAGCGGCATGCTTGCCAGGGCGCGGATTCCGGTCTGGCATTGCGCCAGCTCCGCCACGTCGCGCACGCAACCGTCAATCAGCACCCCTGCCCAGCCGTTTTTGGCGGCGGCGGCGCCCAGATTGCCGCCCAGCAGCGCGCGGCGCAGCGAGGCGCCCCCGTCCACCACCAGCACGCGCGCCTCTCCGGGCGACTCCACCGCCGCCTTGACCGGCGTGTTGTCTTCAAAGCATTTCACCGTGACGACGGGACCGCTGAACTTCTGAAGGCCGCCATAGCTCCTGAAAACAGGCGGGAGCACCCTGAAATGACCCGAGGTGTCGCCTTTGTGGAGGTCGCAGAGATCGCAGGTGGCGAAGGAGGCGAGATTGTCTTGGCTCATTTTCCGGTGACTTTCTTGATGACGGGTTTGATGTCTTCGCGCCGGGCGGGCAAGACCACCGCATTCTCGCGGGGGGCGTTCAGCACGATGGAGGTCGAGGTCTCGGTGAGGATGCAGAACTTGGTCACCACCGCGTCCAGGTGCGCCACGTCGATCACCGCGATTTCCAGCACCCAGCTGTCCTCGCCGGTGACGTTGTAGGCATTGATCACTTCGGGCGTCTGCTCGATCAGCTTGACCACCCGGGCGTACTCGACCCGCCCTACCCGCGCGATAGCGCGTATGCCGTAACCCAGCCGCGCCAGGTCAACCTCGGCCCGGTAACCTTTGATCACGCCGCCCAGTTCGAGCTTGCGCACACGCTCCGTGACTGCCGGCTGGCTCAGGTGAACGCGGCGACCCAGCTCGGCCATGGTGATCCGCGCATCGCGCTGCAGTTCGCCGAGGATGCGGCTGTCGTAATGGTCCCATTCGGTGGTTTCGGTCATATCGCTTTTCAAGCTTTAAATTTAAAGGCCAGCTGCAGTTTTGCCGTTAGTTTTGCATAGTCTGAGGGCGTTTGGCAACCTACCATGCAGGCATGACCTCCACATTCATTTCATCCTCCGCCACCGGCAAAGCGCCGGCGCTTTTGATCCCTGCCCTGCTCGCCTGTTACCTGGTGTGGGGCTCCACTTACCTGGCAATCCGCTTTGCTCTGATCAGTTTTCCGCCTTTCTTCCAGATGGGCACGCGTTTCCTGGCGGCCGGCCTTCTGATGATGGCTTGGGTGCTGATACGCGGGCACAAGCTGCCCAGCAGGCGCGAGTGGGCCAGCGCCGCCGTCATCGGCACCCTGATGCTGGGCGGCGGGATGGGGCTGACAGCATCGGCTGAACTTCACATCGGCTCCGGACTGATCGCCACCTTCATCGCGGTGGTTCCCATGATGGTGTCGGCCTGGGGCCTCCTGCTGGGCCAGCGGCCCAGCAGGCTGGAGTTCCTGGGCATGGTGGTAGGGCTGGCAGGTGTGCTGATGCTGGTGCAAGGCGCCAGCTTTAGCGCTGCTCCCGTCGGCATGGCGTGCATTGCGGGGGCGACCTTGCTGTGGTCACTCGGCTCGGTGCTGTCCACCACCCGGCTGCCGCTGGCGAATGGCCCCGCGGGTTTTGCCAGCGAAATGTTGTGTGGCGGCGCGGTGTTGATGGCGATTTCTCTTGCATTGGGTGAGCACCGCGAAGCCGCTGCCAACTGGCCCGCGCAGCCTGAAGCCGTGCTTGCGTGGCTCTATCTCGTGGTGTTTGGCTCGCTCATCGCCTTCAGCGCCTACCTCTATCTGCTGGCCAATGCCTCACCTGCAGTAGCCACGAGCTATGCCTTTGTGAACCCCTTGATCGCGATTTTTCTGGGTGCATTCTTCGCCGGAGAGCACGTCACTGGGGGCGAATGGGCCGCTTGCGGCGTGATTCTCATGGGCGTTTTCCTGATTTTCAGAGGTAAATCTGCAACATCCAGGCGCAAATAAAGTGCGTTTGCACTAGGAAACTGCGTTTTTCTCCAGTAGCATCCGCATTGCCACAAGGAAGAGTAGTTATCCGTGTGGTGATTTATCAACTTCTAGAAGGAAAATCAATCATGGCAACTGCAAAAAAAGCACCGGCTAAAAAAGCGCCTGCAAAAAAGGCTGCTCCGGCAAAGAAAGTAGCTGCGAAGAAAGCAGCTCCTGCAAAGAAGGCTCCTGCGAAAAAAGCAGCGCCTGCGAAAAAGGTAGCCGCGAAGAAGGCAGCTCCCGCCAAAAAAGTTGCGGCCAAAAAGCCAGCAGCGAAAAAAGCGCCTGCCAAAAAGCGCACGCCCAATGCAGCGTTCATGAAGGCACTGACCTTGAGCCCGGCACTGGCAGCAGTGGTTGGCGACAAGCCTCTGCCACGTACCGAGATCGTCAGCAAGCTGTGGGTTTACATCAAATCCAAGGGCCTGCAGGACAAGGTCAACAAGCGCATGATCAACGCCGACGAAAAATTGCGTGCCGTTTTCGGCAAGGCGCAAGTGTCGATGTTCGAGATGGCTGGCCTTATCGGCAAGCACGTCAAGTAATCGGCTCCCGCCGATATCAAAAGGCCGGTTTGCACCGGCCTTTTTTTATGCGCGGCTGGTAAGAGGGCACCTACCGCACCCCCAACCGCTGGCACGCTTCCTGCGTTGCACTCGCATGCTCCCGCGCCATGCCACCCTCTTCCATTAACGTCCAAAGCCTCCTGAAACGTATGCTAATGCCATAGGGTTACTCGGTAGCCCGCCACCAGCGGCACAGTCGAAAAACGACGCTATTGTTGCTAAGATAAAAATCCCCCTTGCGGCACCGCCCGCACCAGACCAAATAGAACAGACCCATGTTGATGCCATTGCAGCTACTGCATTCAAAAACCGGGGCGGCGGAAAACCCCGCGTGCCCTGCCTGTCGCCACCGCGACGGGCACTCGCCAGCCCGCGTCAAGTCCTGCCTTAGCATCCCGCGATAATGCTGCGCTTTATTTTTACCCGACTGAGCCTGATCATTCCCACCTTTTTGGGGATGACTCTGCTGGCTTTCTTCCTGATCCGCATGGTGCCCGGCGACCCGATCGAAACCATGGCGGGCGAGCGCGGCATCGATCCGGTGCGCCACGCGCAATTGCTCAAGGAATACGGCCTGGACCGACCCGTCATGGTGCAGTACGGCATCTACATCGGCCGGGTCCTGAAAGGCGACCTGGGCAAGTCCCTGATCACACAGGAGCCTGTACTGCGCGAATTCCTCACGCTGTTTCCGGCCACCATCGAACTCGCCGTGTGCGCCATTTTGTTTGCACTGCTGATCGGCATCCCCGCGGGCATCCTGGCGGCGGTCAAGCGAAACTCCATACTCGACCATGGCGTCATGGGGGTGTCCCTCACGGGGTATTCCATGCCGATTTTCTGGTGGGGATTGCTGCTGATCCTGCTGTTCTCGGTGCAGCTCGGCTGGACCCCCGTATCGGGCCGGCTGTCGGTGCAGTACTTCATTGAGCCCACCACAGGCTTTCTGTTGATCGACTCACTTCTCTCGGAAGACAAGGGTGCTTTCTGGTCGGCCGCTTCCCACCTGATATTGCCCATGATTGTGCTGGGCACCAACCCGCTGGCGGTGATCGCGCGCATGACGCGTTCGGCCATGCTGGAAGTGCTGGGCGAAGACTACATCCGCACCGCGCGCGCCAAAGGGCTTTCCAACCTGCGCGTGGTGGCCCTGCATGCGCTGCGCAATGCATTGATCCCGGTGGTCACCGTGATCGGCCTGCAGGTCGGCGTACTGTTCACGGGCGCCATCCTCACCGAAACCATCTTTTCCTGGCCGGGCGTCGGCAAATGGCTGATCGAAGCCATCAGCCGCCGCGACTACCCCGTTCTGCAGGGCGGCATCCTGCTGCTGGGCGCCATCGTCATGGCCGTCAACCTGCTGGTGGACATCACCTACGGCATCATTAACCCACGCATCAGGCACCAGCGATGAGCACGGCCACCTTGAAATCCGCCCCCCCGAAACCGGGCACGCCCCCGGCGCCACCGCACCCTCTGCGCGAGTTCTGGAACTACTTCAGCGCCAACAACGGCGCCGTGATCGGCCTGGTCATCGTGATTGGCGTGCTGCTGCTGGCGCTCTTTGCGCCCCTGCTGGCGCCGCACGCACCCAACATCACCAACAACGCCGTGTTCCTCAAGCCACCGGCCTGGCAGACGGGCGGCTCCTGGACCTATCCCCTGGGCACCGACGCCATCGGCCGGGACATCCTCTCGCGCCTGATGTACGGCGCCCGCCTGTCGCTGGTGATCGGCCTGGCCGTGGTGGCGCTGTCGGTGGTTGTCGGCACGGTGCTGGGCCTGCTGGCAGGCTTTTTCCGCGGCATCTTCGAGATCGCCGTGATGCGCCTCATGGACATCATCCTGACCCTGCCCAGCCTGCTGCTGGCCATCGTGATCGTCGCCATCCTCGGCCCCGGGCTGATGAACGCCATGCTGGCTGTTGCCATCGTCGTGCTGCCGCATTACGTGCGCATCACGCGCGCCGCCGTGATCGCCGAAACCTCGCGTGACTACGTGACCGCCGCGCGCATGAGCGGCGCCAGCCGTATCCGCCTGATGTTCAGCGAAATCCTGCCCAACTGCACGGCGCCGCTGATCGTCCAGGCCTCACTGGGCGTGTCGACCGCCATCCTGGACGCCGCCGCCTTGGGCTTCCTGGGCCTGGGCGCCCAGCCACCCTCACCCGAATGGGGCACCATGCTGGCCGATGCCCGCGAATTTGTCTTGCGCGCCTGGTGGGTGGTCACCTTCCCCGGCCTCGCAATTTTGATCACTGTGCTGGCCTTCAACTTGCTCGGCGACGGACTGCGTGACGCATTCGACCCCAAGCTGAAGCGCTGAAAGATTCCGTATGGCTTTGTTAGAAATAGAAAACCTCTCCGTCGAGTTCCCCTCGCAAAACGGCATCATGCACGCCGTTGACGGCATCAGCCTGTCGCTGGAAGAAGGCGAAGTCCTCGGTATCGTCGGCGAATCTGGCTCCGGCAAAAGCGTCACCATGATGGCCTTGATGGGCCTGGTGGCTTACCCCGGCCGCGTGAAAGCCGACAAACTACGGTTTGCCGGACACGACCTCCTCAAGCTGTCGCAAGGCGAGCGCAACAAGCTCATCGGCAAAGACGTGGCGATGATCTTCCAGGAACCCACGACCAGCCTGAACCCCTGCTTCACCGTCGGCTTCCAGATCACCGAAACCCTGCGTCTGCACCTGGGCATGGATAAAAAGGCCGCAACACGCAAGGCCATCGAACTGCTCGAGCAGGTCGGCATCAATTCACCCGAAAGCCGCCTGAAGGCCTATCCCCACCAGCTCTCCGGTGGCATGAACCAGCGCGTGATGATCGCCATGGCGATCGCCTGCAACCCGCGCCTCCTGATTGCCGACGAGCCGACCACGGCGCTTGACGTGACCATCCAGGCGCAAATCCTGGACCTGCTGCGTAGCCTGCAAAAAGAGCGCGGCATGGCCCTGGTGCTGATCACACACAACATGGGCGTGGTGTCCGAAATGGCACAGCGCATCGCGGTGATGTACGCCGGCCAGATCATGGAAGAGCAAAGCGCACACGCCCTTTTCAACACGCCCCAGCACCCCTACACCGAAGCCCTGCTTTCGGCCCTGCCTGAGCGCAGCGACGGCAGCTCCCGCCTGGCGACCATCCCCGGCATGGTGCCCGGCCTCTATGACCGCCCTACCGGATGCCTGTTTGCTCCGCGCTGCGCCTATGCCACCGAACATTCCCGCAACGAGCGCCCGCTGCTGCGCGCCTGGAAGGACGGCATGGTTCGCTGCCACTACCCGCTGGGTGATCCCAGCCGCGAGGCCAACATCGAGCACGACACCCCACTGGTGGAGGCCGCGCAATGAGCACCGCCACCACTTCCACCACCCTGCCGACCGAGCCCGTCGTTGAAGCAAAAAATCTCAAGCAGGTCTATGAAATCCGCCGCGGTTTCATGCGCAAGTCCGACCACCTGCAGGCCGTCGGTGGCGTTTCCTTCTCGGTCCACGCCGGCAAGACGCTGGCCGTTGTAGGCGAATCGGGCTGCGGTAAATCCACGCTGGCCCGTATGGTCTCGCTCATTGAAACGCCTACGGGCGGCGAATTGCGCATCACCGGCATAGACGCGGTGAACAGTGGCCAGGAAGAGCGCCAGGGTCTTCGCAAGGCCGTGCAGCTGGTGTTCCAGAACCCCTACGGCTCGCTCAACCCGCGCAAGAAAATCGGCGCCATCCTTGAGGCGCCACTGGAAATCAACACCAGCCTGACAGCTGAAGAGCGCGCCGCCAAGGCCCGCGCCATGCTGGCCATGGTGGGCCTGCGCCCCGAGCACTACGACCGCTATCCCCACATGTTCTCGGGCGGCCAGCGCCAGCGCATTGCCATTGCACGCGCGTTGATGCTCAACCCCACGGTGGTGGTAGCTGACGAGCCGGTATCGGCCCTTGACGTCTCCATACAGGCCCAGGTGCTCAACCTGCTGGCCGACCTGCAGCAGTCCATGGGTCTGGCCTATCTGTTCATCTCGCACGACCTGGGTGTGGTGCGCCACATCGCCCACGACGTGTTGGTGATGTACCTGGGCCATGCCGTTGAACAAGGCGAGAAAAATGCCCTGTTTAACCGGCCCCTGCACCCCTACACCCAGGCCCTGCTGGCCTCCACACCCGGCCTGGCCGGCACCGGGGTGAAGCAACGCATCGTGCTCAAGGGCGAGCTGCCCTCGCCGCTTAACCCGCCCACCGGCTGCGTGTTCTCTACCCGTTGCCCGCACGTCACCGACCGCTGCCGCGCCGAAAGGCCGCAGCTGCGCGAAGTTGCAGAGCGGCAGGTTGCGTGCCACTATGCTGAAAACTTTCTCACTGCGTGACCTGAAACCATGCGCTCAAGCACCGGTTTCAGGCCACGTTTTTCAATGACCAGGGCGCACAACGTCACAAATGTTGTGCAATCTGGCCGCAAGCCCCCGCTGCAAAAGCAGCATTAACCTCCAAAGGGATCGTCAAATGATTCAGACCAAACCAAGTGCAAACCGGCTGCGCCCGGTCCAGCGCGCATTGCTGTGCGCTATTGCCCTGCCAGCGCTGCTGGCACTTTCACCCGTCTCCGCGAAGACGCTGGTGTTCTGCTCTGAAGGCAGCCCCGAAAACTTCTACCCTGGCGTCAACACCACGGGTACGTCGTTTGATGCCAACGAACCCGTCTACAACCGCCTCGTCGAATTCGAATACGGCGGCACCAAGGTCGTTCCCGGCCTGGCCGAAAAATGGGACATTTCCGCCGACGGCCTGACCTACACCTTCCACCTGCGCAAGGGCGTGAAATGGCATGCCAGCAACAAGGCCTTCAAGCCAACGCGCGACTTCAACGCCGACGACGTGCTGTTCATGTTCGAACGCCAGTGGAAAGAAGACAACGCCTTCTTCAAGGTCACCAGCCCCAACCACTCCTACTTCAGCGACATGGGCATGCCCAAGCTGCTGAAATCGGTGGAAAAGGTCAACGACCTCACTGTCAAGATCACGCTGGACAAGCCTGAAGCGCCATTCCTCGCCAACCTGGCCATGCCTTACGCGGCCGTGCAGTCCAAGGAATACGCCGACGCCATGCTGAAAGCCGGCACGCCGGAAAAAATCGACCAGGACCCGGTGGGCACCGGCCCCTTCTACCTGGTGCAGTACCAGAAAGACGCGGTCATCCGTTACAAGGCCTTCCCGCAATATTGGGGCGGCAAGGCCAAGATCGACGACCTCGTGTACTCGATCACGCCTGACGCTTCGGTCCGCTGGGCCAAGCTGCAGAAGAACGAATGCCACGTCATGCCCTACCCCAACCCCGCCGACCTCGACGCGATCCGCAAGGACGCCAACGTGACGATCGTCGAGCAGGCCGGCCTGAACGTGGGCTACCTCGCCTACAACACGACCAAGAAGCCGTTTGACGACGTGCGCGTGCGCAAGGCCATCAACATGGCGATCAACAAGAAAGCCATTGTTGACGGCGTGTACCTGAGCACCGGTGTTGCCGCCAAGAACCCGATCCCGCCAACCATGGCCGCGTACAACAACGCCATCAAGGACGACGAGTACAACCCCGAAGCCGCCAAGAAATTGCTGGCCCAGGCCGGTTTCCCCAACGGTTTCACCACCGACCTGTGGGCAATGCCCGTGCAGCGCCCATACAACCCGAATGCCAAGCGCATCGCCGAGTTGATGCAGGCTGACCTGGTCAAGGTCGGCGTGACCGCCGAGATCAAGAGCTTCGAATGGGGCGAGTACCGCAAGCGTTTGCAGGCTGGCGAACACCAGATGGGGATGCTGGGCTGGACCGGCGACAACGGCGATCCTGACAACTTCATGTACRCCCTGCTCGGCTGCGCTTCAGCCCAGTCCGCCAGCGGTTCCAACATCGCCAAGTTCTGCTACCAGCCGTATGAAGACCTGGTCCTGAAAGCCAAGACGGTGACCAATCCTGCCGAGCGCATCAAGCTCTACCAGCAGGCCCAGGTCATCTTCAAGGAGCAAGCGCCCTGGTTCACCATCGCCCACGCAGTGCAGCTCAAGCCCATCCGCAAAAGCGTGATCGGCTACAAGAACAGCCCGTTCGGCCGCCACAACTTCTACGCAGTGGACATCAAGGAATAGTCCTTCATGGCTTGAAGTGGCTTTGTCATAAAGCCGCTTCCATTCAAAACCCTCCTTCTTCAAGGAGGGTTTTTTCATTGTGGCGCCTTGTTTTTCGCGAGCCGCTGTACGTCTTTACAGGTCTGCACTAACCCGGCTTGTGAAGTCTCCTCCGACTGGAGGGTGCATTTTCCCGTGGAATGGAGGAATATCCATTTCCCCGAATTCTGCAGGCCGAAGGCCGGCGAAGGAACAAGAAATGGGACAGACACTCGGAGCGGTCAAGACGAGGCAACAGGGCATCCTGACGGATGCGGCCCGGCGTTGGGAAGAGCGCATGAAGCAGCGCGAAACCGGCCTTGAAAAAATCCGGAACCAAGGCCCAGGCGCCGCCGACACACCCAAGCGCCAAGCGGAATGKACAGCCCGCCAATTGACCAGGGCCGCGGGCGGCTTTCCCCTTTTCCCCGAGCGTGTCATTGGTGCGTGGAATCCCGTGGAATACGCGCCCAGCGTCCAGGCCTCGGACGCCGCGAAACCCGTGGCCCGCATCGTCCAGCAGCGCAGCGCCAGCCATACGCCCATCGGCGTGGCCACGGGCCTGTTGATCGGGTTCGACCTGCTACTGACGAATCATCACGTGTTTCCTTCAAAGATTGACGTCGACGGCCACGCGGCGAATTTTTTCTACGTGCGCGATGAGTACGGCATCAACAACGGCAAGTACTACGACTTCGATCCAGACCGTTTCTTTGTTACCGACCCGGCCCTCGACTTCACCATCGTGGCGGTGCAGCCCCGCAGCCGCGAGAGCGACCAGATTGCCTCATGCGGCTGGACGCGGCTGATCGAGGCAACGGGCAAGGTGTTGACGGGCGCTCCGGTCAATATCATCCAGCACCCCGCCGGCGGGCCGCGGGCCTTCGCCATCAGCGACAACAAGTTGATGGACATCCTGCCCACCGGCTTTCTTCACTATGAGACGGACACGCGGCCGGGCTCCTCCGGCTCCCCGGTCTACAACACAGACTGGGAACTGGTGGCGCTGCACCACTGCGGCGTGCCGGCGATGCGGGACGGCCGGATCCTGGACAAACGGGGCGCCCCCTGGGACCCGGAGTCGCAAAGCGACGACGACATCCAGTGGATCGCCAATGAGGGCGCGCGCGTCAGTTTCATCGTTGAAAGGCTTAAATCCATGTCGATTCCAGAATCCATGCGCATGATCGCCCGGCAATTGCTGGCGACCACGGCAGACCCGCTCACCGGCACAGAGAGCGTGCCGGCCGGCACCGCCTCGTCATCCCTCTTACCTCTCGCCTCACGGCCCGGAGGCGGCAACACCTTCAATTTCTCGGGGCCAGTAACCCTGCACGTCTATGGCGGGCAGGCGCTTCAGCCCGGCGTGCCTGCCGCCGCTGCACCCGTGTCGGTGCCTGCACCCGCGGCGCCCGCGCAAGTTCGTTTGCCTGATGGTTCCGGTGCGCCTTCGGCGGATGGCCTCTTCACCGCCTTTCAGGAAAAATCCCTGGTTTTCGACGAGAACTACGCGGGCCGCAAGGGATACAACCCGAAATTCCTCGGCCAGGAGGTTCCTGCCCCTGTGGCCCAGTCGCGATGGGATGGTGCCCTCTATTCGGTTGCCGATTATGAGGAATTCAATGCCGGTGTGGACGACGTGCCCGCAGTGAAGACAGGCCACCTGGCGCCGGCCGATCCGCTACCGCTTGACTACCACCACTTTTCCCTCGTAATGCACAAGCCGACACGCATGTGCCTGTGGACCGCCTCGAACTACGACTACCGCCCCAAATCGCGCACCGACCCGCGGAAGCGGGCGGATTTCGGAGGGGAAAACTGGCGAGAAGACCCGCGGCTACCGCTGGAATACCAGCTGCTCAACAAGGACGTCTACGGCCCGGCCAAACGGATTGACCGCGGGCACATTGTCCGCCGCGAAGACAACTGCTGGGGCGCCGACGCGGACGAAACCGAATTCGCGAACGCCGACAGCTACCACTGGCCCAACTGCACGCCGCAGCATGAGGCCTTCAACCAGGAGAACCCCAATGACCGCAGCGGCCAGCGCGTCTATGAAGGCGGGGTGGTCGGTATCTGGGGCCAGTTTGAGCGCCTGCTCACCGACCAGGTTCAGGAGTCGGGCGGGCGCGCCGTGCTGTTCGCGGGGCCGGTGCTCACCGAATTTTTCGAGTCCAAAAACTGGGGAACCGGCAAGGTCAAAATCCCCAAAAAATTCTGGAAGGTCGTGGTCGTGCCCGAATCGCAAAAACGCGGCGCGAAGCTGCTGGCCTATGGTTTCGTCTTCAGTCAGGAAAAACCGATCAGGCAGTTCGGCGACACCTATGAGTCGATAGACATGCCGGCCTTCGAACGCAACCAGGTCGCCATCGCGGATATCGAGGATCTGGCCGGCTTGATGTTAGAC
>NZ_JBFUCA010000047.1:0-14734 GCF_056405475.1 Polaromonas sp. P1_G4 | reverse complement strand
GGGTATTCCACCAGCAGGGGCCAAGGGTCCGGCTTCGCCGGCCCAAGGCGCCGCCCCCTTGAGGGGGGAACAGGCTACACGCAGTGAGCCTGGACGGGGGTGGGCAACGCTTACAAGCAGTTACGGCATGCATTCAGACACAAGTTCGGTTATCCCACCCTATTCGGGTAAACGTTAGAATCAAGGCTTCGGTTACTTCGTGGTTACGGGCGTTTCCAGGCGGCTTTTACGCCGCACGGCCCTCGCGAGGAACCCGCCTTTTGGCAGTGTTTTTCTAACTTCTGGGGATATCACACATGGCACTCGTTTCTATGCGCGAGCTGCTGGACCATGCGGCAGTCAACGGCTACGGCATTCCGGCTTTTAACGTCAACAACCTTGAGCAGGTGCAAGCCGTGATGGAAGCGGCCAAAGAGACCGGCGCGCCCGTCATCCTGCAGGCCAGCGCAGGCGCCCGCAAGTACGCCGGTGAACCCTTCATCAAACACCTGATCGAGGCGGCTATCGAGATGTATCCCAACATCCCGCTGGTCATGCACCAGGACCACGGCCAGAATCCTGCCGTTTGCCAGGGCGCCATCGACCTTGGTTTTTCGTCCGTGATGATGGACGGCTCGCTCGAAGCCGACGGCAAGACCATCGCCAGCTATGAATACAACGTCGAGGTGACCAAGAAGGTCTCGCAGCTGGCCCACAAATACGGAGTTACCGTCGAAGGTGAGCTCGGCTGCCTGGGTTCGCTGGAGACCATGAAGGGCGACAAGGAAGACGGCCACGGCACCGACGCCACCATGACGCGCGAGCAGCTGTTGACCGACCCCGAGCAGGCCGCCGACTTCGTCAAGCGCACGCAAATTGACGCGCTGGCGATTGCCATCGGCACCAGCCACGGCGCCTATAAATTCACCCGCAAGCCCACCGGCGACATCCTGGCGATCGACCGCATCAAGGAAATCCACAAGCGCATCCCGAGCACCCACCTGGTGATGCACGGCTCGTCCTCGGTGCCGCAGGAAATGCTGACTGTCATTCGCCAGTACGGCGGCCAGATGAAGGAAACCTACGGCGTGCCCGTCGAGGAAATCCAGGAAGCCATCAAGCACGGCGTGCGCAAGATCAACATCGACACCGACATCCGCCTGGCCATGACCGGCGCGGTGCGCAAGTTCCTGGCTGAAAACCCCGAGAAATTCGACGCCCGCGAGTGGCTCAAGCCCGCCCGCGAAGCCGCCAAGGCCCTGTGCAAGCAGCGCTACATCGAATTCGGCTGTGAAGGCCAGGGCGCCAAGATCAAGGGTGACGCCCTGCAGGTCGTGGCCGCCAAGTACGCCAAGGGCGAGCTCGCCCAGGTCGTGCATTAAACTTCAACGCTATCGCGACAGGCATCCGTAACGAGTGCCGGCGTTGGCCGGCTGCAAAAGCGGCATTTACTTGAGGGCGCCTGTGTTCCCACTTTCCTTCGTGTCGCTTAGGGCGGCTGCTTTGGTGCCGTTTGTCATGCTGCTCACATCGTGTGCGGCGCCACAGCGGCCGATCGTCGAAAAAACAGGTTTCGTGCCGTACGCCCAGATGCAGTTGTCCGGGCAGTTCGAAACCGTGACCCTGACGCGCGAGAATTTTGGGGCCACCGCGAAACGTTGCATGCCGTCCTGGACCGAGCGCAGCACTACGGCGGTGCTGGGTAACTGGAAGCTTCCGTTGCCGCGGGGAACCACAGTGATCCACGGCCATGAGCGCGATGCCGGCTACCTTGTCGTGACGGGATCCACTGCCGTCTGCATCGCACAGTCGGAGGGTAAGCACCCTATCCTGGCCGGTGAAGCCTTCTACAAGACCATCAATCCTTCAGGTGTTCCGCCTGATGTTTCCGAAGGCTGGTACCTGCAAATTGCAGCCGCCATCGCGCGCACCGGCACGGCCAGCGTGATCTACAAATTCAGCAATGGCAATGCGCAGCTCAGCAAATACTGGATCGAGCCGGCTTCTTCCTCGCCTTCGAGCCTGAGCTACTGGACCGAATTCAAGCGCGCCGGCGAATGGTCTGCGGCGCCCTCGGACATCGTGCTCTCGCACCCGGCACTTGCCAGCGTTTCTTCCATCAAGTACGGCTCACAATTCTCCAAGCCGTTCCTGAGCCACCGGTTCAATTGACATGGATCCATTGATGACAGTTCCTGCTCTCCATACTTCCGCCCTGACCTCCCTGCCCCTGCTCGCGCGTGGCAAGGTGCGCGATAACTACGCCGTGGGTAAAGACAGGCTGCTGATGGTGGCCAGCGACCGGCTGAGTGCATTCGATGTCATCCTGGGTGAGCCGATTCCCGGCAAGGGCGCGCTGCTCACGCAGATGGCGCTGTTCTGGTTTGGCAAGCTCGGCCACATCTGCCCCAACCACTTGACAGGCGAGACGCCCGAAAGCGTGGTCACGCCGGCCGAGGTGCCGCAGGTCGTGAACCGCTCCATGCTGGTCAAGCGCCTCAAGCCCATCCCGGTCGAAGCCGTGGTGCGCGGCTACCTGGCCGGCAGCGGCTGGAAGGAATACCAGGAGAGCCAGGCCGTCTGCGGCGTACCGCTACCCGCGGGCCTGAAGAACGCCGGAAAACTGCCCGAGCCCATCTTCACACCGGCCGCCAAAGCCGAAGCCGGCGAGCACGACGAAAACATCAGTTACGAGCAGGTCGTCAAGGTTGTGGGCCCCGAACTCGCCGCGCAGATTAAAAAGATCAGCATCGAGATCTATAGCACCGCCGCCGCCTTCGCCTTGACCAAGGGCATCATCATTGCCGACACCAAATTCGAATTCGGCCTTGATGAGAATGGCGTGCTTACGCTGATGGACGAGGTACTGACACCGGATTCGTCACGCTACTGGCCGATTGAAGGCTATGAAGCGGCCTACGCGGCTGGCCAGAACCCGCCCAGCTACGACAAGCAGTTTGTGCGCGACTGGCTTGAAAGCGTACGCATCAACGGCAAGCCCTGGGACAAAACCCCGCCTGCGCCGCACCTGCCGGCCGATGTGGTTGCCAAGACCGCTGCCAAGTACCAGGAAGCCTTGGCCCGCCTGACGGCCTGAGGCACGGCAGCAGTCGCCGGCGCTCTCCATGGAGTTCCTGCTCGAGTTGCTGTTCGAATTTTTCGGTGAACTGTTTTTGCAGCTCTTCGGTGAGTTTTTTGGCGGTGTTTTCAAGGCGGCCTGGTACAAGCTGCACGGACGCGACCATGAGCTCACTCCCGTGCAGGAAGCTGCCTGGTCTGTGGCTACAGGTGTTGGCGCCGGCCTCCTCACCGTGCTGGTGGTGCCTCATCTGGCGATTCGCCTGCACTGGCTGCAAATTCTCAATCTGCTGCTTGCCCCTTTGCTGGCGGGGCTGCTGGTCGAAAGGGCTCGTGCGTGGCGCGAATCGCGCCGTGAATTCAGCGTTGAGGTGGCAGGCTATGCCGCGCTGTTCGGGTTTGCTTTTGCCTTGACGCGCTGGCTGTTTGGCCAATAAGCCCTAGCTCAAGACGACGCTGCTGAGGCGCCGACGGTACGTCGCCACGGTCGCATCTTCCGGCGGGATTTGCCCATCAGCCACCTTGGGCTTGGGCGCTTCCATGACGTCGAGCACGGCGATGTAGGTCTTGCGGGCCAGGTCTTCGCTCCAGGCCTTGTCGCGCATCAGGATTTCCAGCAACTCGTCCAGCGCCTCGGTCCAGCGCTGCTGTGCCATGAGCCAGCGGGCTTTGTCAAAACGTGCTTCGAAGTCGCGTTTGTTGGCCGTAATCTTTGCATCAAAACCGGCTGCGGCGCCCACTCCATAAGCGCCGACAGCTACAAAATCCATAGCATCCATCCAGCGCTTGAGCGAGTCAAAACGCCGCACCACCGTGGTCTGGGCGATCACCGGCGCAAACGCCACCTTGGCGTCGTCTTCGCGGCCCAGCTGCAGCAGCAGCTTCACATAGTCAAAGCGGGCGTTGTCGTCGGCCGGGTTGGCGGCGACGGCATGCTGGAGTTTTTCCAGCACGGCAGTGGGGTCGGTGCTTTCTTCTTCGAGCGCGAGTTCCTGCTCTTCGGGCTGCTCTTCAGCCGGCGGCAAATGCTTGTCGAGAAATTCCTTGACCTTGCCTTCGGGCAGGGCGCCGGCAAAACCGTCCACCGGCTGGCCGTTCATCATCAGGATGCAGGTGGGGATGCTCCGGATGCCGAAAGCGGCACCCAGTTGCTGCTCCTGGTCGGAGTCGATCTTGACCAGCTTGAAGCGCCCGGCATATTCCACTTCCACTTTTTCAAGGATGGGCCCGAGCGACTTGCAGGGGCCGCACCAGGGCGCCCAGAAGTCGATCAGCACAGGCGTGGTCATGGATGCGGCAACGACTTCCGCTTCAAAGTTGGCAATGGTGACGTCGATCATGGTCTGGCAAAGTTGGGGTATCGGGGCCGGTTTTCAACCGGGTCGGCGCAGCTGGACGCCTGAGAGGCAAGAGCGTAGCACGCACGGCCCGGCCCTTGCGGTGGCCTGCCCTTAAAATCATGGGGTTAGAACCTGCAACCCCGGCCTTGAAGGTCCCCGCATGACAACAAGCAACAATTCGGCAAAACCCCTGGTGGGTGTGGTGATGGGCTCCAGCAGCGACTGGGAGACCATGCAGCACGCCGTGCAGATCCTGACGCAATTCGGCATTGCGCACGAAGCCCGGGTGGTGTCGGCCCACCGCATGCCCGACGAGCTGTTTGCCTATGCCGAAGGTGCCGGCGGTCGCGGCTTGCAGGCCATCATTGCCGGCGCTGGCGGCGCAGCGCACCTGCCCGGCATGCTGGCCGCCAAAACCACTGTGCCGGTGCTGGGCGTTCCCGTGGCCAGCAAGCATTTGCAGGGCGTGGACTCGCTGCACAGCATCGTGCAGATGCCCAAGGGCATTCCGGTCGCCACCTTTGCCATCGGCAACGCCGGCGCAGCCAATGCAGCCCTGTTCGCGGTGGCCATGCTGGCCCTGCACAACCCGGCGCTGGCCGCCCAATTGCAGGCTTTCCGTGCAGAGCAAACCGCTGCCGCGCACGCCATGACGCTGCCGCCAGCATGACCGCCTCCACCTCTTCCCGGGCCGCCTCCAGCCTGCCGGAGTTGCCTATTTTTCCCGGCACGGCCTCGGCCTCCGGCCAGCCCGCTACCCTCGGCGTGATGGGCGGCGGCCAGCTGGGCCGCATGTTTGTGCATGCCGCGCAGCGCCTGGGTTATTTCACGGCGGTGCTGGACCCCGATCCGCAAAGCCCCGCGGGCCTGGTGAGCCATCACCACATCCAGGCCGGCTACAGCGATGAAAAAGGGCTGACCCAACTGGCCGCACTGTGCGCCGCCGTCACCACCGAATTTGAAAACGTGCCCGCCGGCGCGCTGCAGGCGCTGGCCGCCAGCCGGCCCGTGGCACCCGGCGCTGCCGCCGTGGCCATCGCGCAAAACCGCATCGAGGAAAAATCCCACTTCACCGCCAGCGCTGCTGAATCCGGCGTGCTGGCCGGCGTTACCTGCGCACCCTACGCCGTGATTGAAACAGCCGGGCAGCTGAAGGCCGTGCCGGCCGGCTTGCTGCCCGGCATCCTCAAGACCGCGCGCATGGGCTACGACGGCAAGGGCCAGGTCCGCGTCAAGAATGCGGACGAACTGGCCACCGCCTGGGCTGGCCTGAAGCAGGTGCCCTGTGTGCTCGAAAAAATGCTGCCGCTCAAGGCCGAGTGCTCGGTCATCGTGGCGCGCGGCTGGGACGGCAGCGTCGTGAGTTTTGCGCCCCAGCTGAATGTGCATGTCGACGGCATCCTCGCGGTGACGCAAGCTTATGAAGGAAATATGCCTGCAGCGCTTGCTGGTCGTGCGCAAGCAGCTACCAAAACCATAGCAAAACACATTGACTATGTCGGCGTGCTCTGCGTCGAGTTCTTCCTGGTGGACGACGGCAGCGCCGATGGCGCGCTCATCGTCAATGAAATGGCGCCACGCCCGCACAACAGCGGCCACTACACGATGGACGCCTGTGACGTGTCGCAGTTCGACCTGCAGGTGCATGCCATGGCCGGCCTGCCGCTGCCGCAGCCGCGCCAGCATTCACCGGCCATCATGCTCAACCTGCTGGGAGATGTGTGGTTTGACGCTCACGGAAAGATGCGCACGCCCGACTGGCAGGCCGTGCTGGCACTGCCCGGCACGCACCTGCATCTCTACGGCAAAACCGAAGCCCGCACCGGCCGCAAGATGGGCCATCTCAACATCACAGGCCCCGACGTCGCTTCAGTCAAGGCCACGGCACGCCAGGTTGCATCCATCCTGGGCCTGCCCGGCCTGGACGCCCTCTGATGATTCTTCCCGGTACGGACCCTGAGGCCATTCTTGAAGCCGCACGCCGCATCCGGGCCGGCGGGCTGGTGGGCTTCCCGACGGAGACGGTGTACGGCCTGGGCGCCGACGCTTCCAGCGATCAAGCCGTCGCCGGAATTTTTGAAGCCAAGGGCCGACCGTCCGACCATCCGCTCATCGTGCACGTGGCCGATGCGGCACACGTAGACGCTTACGCCAGCAGCGTGCCGCCGTTTGCCGCGCGCCTGATGAAAGCCTTCTGGCCCGGGCCGCTCACCGTGATCCTGCCGCGCAAGGAAGGCGTGGCGGCGGCCGCGGCCGGCGGCCAGGATTCCATCGGCCTGCGCTGCCCCTCACACCCTGTCGCGCTGGCTTTTCTGAAGGCTTGCGACACCGGCGTGGCCGGCCCCAGCGCCAACCGTTTCGGCCGCGTCAGCCCCACCACCGCGCAGCACGTGCAGCAAGAGTTTGGCGACAGCCTGCTGGTGCTCGATGGCGGGCCCTGTGATGTCGGCATCGAGTCCAGCATCGTCGACTGCACGCGCGGGCGCCCCGTGCTGCTGCGCCCGGGCATCCTCACGCGCGCACAACTGGAAGCAGCATGCGGCGAAGCCGTACTGGGCAAGGACGAATTTGAGCAGCAAGCCCTGGGCGCAGGCGATGCGCCACGTGCTTCCGGCACGCTGGAAGCGCACTACGCGCCCGACGCCAAGGTGCGCCTGATGGACGCCGGCCCCATACAAACCGCACTCGATTTGCTGGGCGCCGACGCGGCCCACATCGCCGTCTTCGCGCGCAGCATCGTGCGCATCAAGTCCGACAAGGTGTTGTACCGCCGCATGCCTGACGATGCACTGGCCACCGCACAGCAACTGTTTGCCGTGTTGCGCGACTTTGATACCAAAGGCGTCAAGCTGATCTGGATTGAAAACCCGCCGGCCGATGCCGGGTGGGACGGTGTGCGCGACCGGCTGCAGCGGGCTGCCGCGAGCTGAGGCGCCCTTCCCGGGAGGCCGCTAAGGTGTTTGCCCAAATTTCGGGCATTGTGGCGCAATGCCGCGCCAAGCGGTGTTTTCGTCCACAAGTCCCGCCGCCATCAACAGCCTTGTCCACAGGCGGCAGGGATAACTTGCAGGCACTTCGACGAAGCATCCGTGCCTGCCGCGCGGGGCGTGTATGGCATCGGGCTATTCAGTCACCGCGCCCGTACACCAGCTTCATCACCAGAATGGCCAGCGCCAGCCCCAGCGTGACGGCGTTCGCCAGCACGATGGGCCAGGCGCCCGCCAGCACGCCGTAGGCCAGCCAGAGTGCCACGCCAACGGTAAAGGCGCTGTACATCGCCAGTGAAATGCCGCTGACATCGCGGCTGCGAAAGGTCAGCCAGGCCTGCGGCGCAAAGCTCGCCGTGGTCAGCACGGCTGCCAGAAAGCCCACGATGTCTGTGGCGTTCATCGCTTGCCCTCCTTGACGGCCCATTCCAGCATGGCGTCCAGTGCCGGGCGCGCAGCGGGCGCGTTCGGGTGGTTGATCAGCCCCACCACGATGTAGCGTGCGCCGCTGTCGCCATTGGCATAACCGGCAACCGCGGTCACGTCGCGCAGCGAGCCGGTCTTGACGAAAGCCAGTCCGGCCACCGGCCTGGCGCGTTCGCGCATGGTGGCGTCGGTGCCGGCCACCGGCAGCGAATCGGCGAGATCAGCGGCAAAAGGGCTTTTTGCGGCGTGCTGCAGCAGGGCCGACAGGCTGGCGGCGCTGATGCGTTCATCGCGGCTCAGGCCCGAGYCGTTGTCCATCACCGGGGGCGTGCTGCCGGGCAGGCTTTTGCGCCACCAGGCGGTGAGCGCTGCGCGCGCAGATTCAAGCGTGCCGGCCTTGGGCTGGCCCAGGCCGGCCCAAAGCCCGAGTGTCAAAAAGAGGTGCTGGGCCATGATGTTGTTGGAGTATTTGTTGACGTCGCGCACCATTTCCAGCAATGGCGGCGACTGGTATTCAAACCGCACTGCGGCCTTTTCGCCCGAGAGGGTGCCGGTCCTGCGCAGCATGGCCAGCTCTGCCGGCGTGGCGTCGCGCACTGTGCCCGTCAGCAGGCCACCCAGTTGCCGCCACGAGCCTTCGATGGCGCGTGCCGCAAAGCTCACGGGGTCGGAATAGGCGCTGGGCCACACCTTTTCGCCGCAGGCCGAAGAATAGGTACCCAGGAATTCGATGTTGACGGGATTTTCAACACTGGCGCGCAGCTCGCTGCGCCAGTCGCCGCAGCGCGCCACACGCACGATCGGCACCGTCGTGCCCACCTGCACACCTGCCAGCGGCGGCTCATAGCGCACCAGCGCGCGGCCGTTGGGCAGGTCCGGCGTGAAGGTCATCACGATGGTTTTGAAATTGATCAGCAGCGCATCGGGCCGGGCGTTGTAGGGCCGCAGCGGCTCGCCGTCAAATTCGCCCGGATCGGTGGGCGGCACGCTGAAGGCGCTGCGGTCCAGCACGATGTCGCCGCGGATCGCCCGCGCCCCGCCGGCCTGCACCTCGGCCAGCAGGGCCTGCAGGCGTTCAACGACCAGCTTGGGGTCGCCGCCGCCCTGTACCACCATGTTGCCGTTGAGCAGGCCGCCCGAGGCGCTGCCGTCCAGTATCACCTTCGTCTTCCAGGTGAAGTCGCGGCCCAGCGCGTCGAGCGCCGAATACGTGGTCACCAGTTTCATGACGGAGGCAGGGTTCATCGGCACATCGGCGCGCCAGCTCAGGCGCGGCACCGGTTTGCCGCTGCCGGCTTCCACCACCAGCATGGACACCGCATCGCGCGGTACCCTGGCGCGCGACAGGGCTTTTTCAATCGGGGCCGGCAGGCGTGCGGTTTGTGCCAGGCCGGGGCTTGCGGCCAGGGCTGCCATGGCCGCCAGGGCAGCCAGCGCAACAGTGTGTGTCGTGCGCGGGCGCAGCAAGTCGTGGGTCATGCGGGGATTATCGCGGTTGAGCGTTCTGCAAGGCATTGCCGGTGGGCGCCGGGGTGGCCGGCCATTGGCGCGGATAATCAGGGCTTACCCATCGGCCCCAGCCTCCGGGTACCCGCAGATTGCTATGAATTTAATAGCTGCTTGCGCCTGATATATAAGGGCATGAGCCCGATTTAATGCCTGAACTTGTGAAATTCCTCGCTTTTGACACCAGCACCGACCGCATGTCCGTGGCGCTGACCGACGGTGCGCGTGTCTGGCAGCACAACGGCCCGGGCGGCGCGCAGGCTTCCACCACGCTGATCCCCGCCATCCTGGCGCTGCTGGCCGAGGCTGGCCTGGCGCTGGGCGAGCTGGATGCCATCGCCTTCGGGCGCGGCCCCGGCTCCTTTACCGGCCTGCGCACGGCCTGCGCGGTGGCGCAAGGCCTGGCGCTGGGCGCCAACCAGGGCGCCGGCATTCCCGTGCTGCCTGTCGACACGCCGATGGCTGTGGCCGAAGAAGCGCGCTTTCAGCAGCAGGGTGATGGCGATGCGACCCTGCGCGTCACCGCGCTGCTGGATGCGCGCATGGACGAAATGTATGTGCAGGGTTTTGAGTTCAGCGGCGGGCACTGCCGGGCGCTCGGCGAATGCGGGCTGGTCCGGCCTGAAAACCTGGTGCCTGACACTGCGGCCGGTTTGTTCGCGGGCAATGTTTTTGCGGTATACGCCGGGCGGTTGCCGGACAGCCTTGCGGCATTTGCGCAGGCCGAGGCCCTGCCCACCGCCACCGCCATGCTGCGCCTGGCGCCGCAGCTGGCTGCTGCCGGGCTGTGCGTCAGCGCCGACCTCGCCCTGCCGCTCTACGTTCGCGATAAAGTAGCGCTGACCACCGAAGAGCGCGACCAGGTCAAGGCCGCCAAGCTGGCCGCCGCTCCACCCCTTTCATGAACGCCATCCTCAAGCCCCTCGAAGCCCAGTTCGAAGCCATGACAACTGCATGGCTGGATGAGGTGGTGCGCGTGGAAAAAACCGCGTATGACCACCCCTGGACGCACGGCAATTTCAACGATTCGCTCAACGCCGGCTACCAGGCGCAACTGCTCACTGCCGGCAACCCGCCCGACGCCGTGCTGCTCGGTTATTTCGTGGCCATGAAGGGCGTTGACGAAGTACACCTGCTCAACATCACCGTGGCCCCCGAACACCAGCGCCAGGGCTGGGCCCGCATCATGCTGGATGCGCTGGCCCTCTGGTCGCGCGGAGAGGGCGCGCAGTGGCTGTGGCTGGAAGTGCGCGTGAGCAATGTGCGGGCCAAGGCCATCTATGAACGCTACGGCTTTCGCCATGTCGGCACGCGCCGCAACTACTACCCGGACGGCGCTTCCACGCGCGAAGATGCGGTCGTCATGAGCCTGGCGCTATGAGCCTGGACCTCGACAAACGCCAGCGCGCCATGCTGCGCGAAATGGGTGTACGCGTGTGGTTGCCGGTCGCTGCTGCGCCTGCTGAAGCTGCCGTTGCTACTGATTTGGTAGCTGCTGGCGCACAGTCAGTAACGCCTGCAAGTGAATTTGATCAAAAAGTCAGTGCACCTTCCACGTCCGCTACGCCGCGTGAGGTTGCGCCGCCCGTGCGGCCCGTGCAGGCGCCGGTTCGCCCGCTGGCCGAAGCGCGCGAAACCGCTGCACCCGGCACGACGGCAGCGTGGCGCATGGGCAACGCGCAAGCCCTGTACGCTGACGCCGCCCATGCCGAAGGCGCACGCTGGCTGGTGCTGGCCGAAACGCCGGCGGCTGCGCTGCAGCGGGAGTCTTTCAACCCCTTTGAAGGCGATGCCGGCAAGCTGCTCGACAACATGCTGCGCGCTACGCGCCTGCACAAGGCTGGCATGGTGCTGCTGGCGCCGCTGGTCCGGCAGGCGGCATCCGGTGCGGGCGCCGGCCTGCCCGAAGCGCTGCCCGCCCTGGTGGCCAGCGCGCAGCCCGACGTCGTGCTCGTCATGGGCCGTCTGGCCGCGCAGGCGGTGTTGCAATCGACAGAGCCTTTCGGCAAACAGCGCGGCCAATTGCACAGCCTGCATGGAGCCCGCATGGTAGTGACCTACGACGCCACCTATTTGCTGCGCAACCCGGCCGACAAGGGCAAGGCCTGGGACGACCTGTGCCTGGCCATGAATTTGGTCACCAACCCGGGCTGATTTTTATCAGGCCTTAACTGCGCCACGGCTGGGCGCCAGCACCGAGGCAATCGCCACCACCATCAGCACCACGGCAGCCCAGTCCTGCCAGTGCAGCACTTCGCCCAGGCCCAGCGCGCCTGAAAACACCCCGAGGATGGGAATCATCATCACGCTCAGCGTGGAAGCCACCGGCGGGAGCGCGCGCGCCAGCGTGAACCACGCCGCGTGCGCAAAACCGAAAATCAGCACCGCGTTGTAAAGAATCGCGCCCCAGGTCGTGGGCGAAGGTGCCTTCCACTGCGGCATCTCAAACACGACACCCAACACGGTCAGCATCACGGCGGTCATCACCGTCATCCAGAACGACAGCGTCAGCGTCGCGGCCGGTATCGTGGTCTTGCGCAGCAGCTGCGTGCCCAGCGCCCACACCGCAGCTGCCACCAGCGCGCACAGCACACCCAGGGGGCTGCCCGACAGGTTGGTCATTTCATTCCACAGCAGCAGCGCCACGCCCAGCGCGGCAGCTGCCACCCCCAGCCAGTTGCGGGGCTTGAGCCTGGCGCCAAAAAACCAGGCGCCCAGCAGCGCCGAAAAAATCGGCATGGTGTAGCCCAGAATCGCCGCGCGGCCGCTGCTCAAGTTTTTGACGGCGAGGATGATCAGCGCATGCCAGACAAACATGTTGGCCGCCGCCAGCCAGAAAAGCTCACGCCACTTGCCCCGCGGCACCCAAAACGGCACCTTCAGCACCACCATGGCGATGCCCAGCACCGGAATGCCCAGCCAGATCGACATCGCCCGAAACGTCAAGGGTGGAAAGTCCGCAATCCCCAGTTTCATCACCGGCCAGTTCAGGCCCCAGACCAGGGTGAGCAGAACCAGCAGGATGAGTTGGCGTTGGGAGAGTTGCATGGAACTATTGTGCCCCCACGCTTTTCACTTCGTGTAATGCGCTGCCCCCCGAGGGGGCCGCCCGCCTGCGGTCTGGCAAAGCCAGTCCCGCGGCTCATGCTGGCCTGAAGATTCAGTGGAGTAACCAGCCCGGCTGGGCTGCGCAACACGGGTTGAACTGCTAAGCTGCCTCCGGCTCAGCGGCCGACTCTGTTCGTGCGGGCACCCCGTCGTCTTCTGGAATGGCATAGCGTGGCGCCAATGCTGCAAGCGACCTCAACACCGGGACGGGTACCAAGCGAAATAGCGGCGTCAGCCAGGGATACGGCACTCTGGATTTCAGAATGGCGCCGTAATCACACGAGGCTTCGTGGGGGAAGTAGTTCTCACGCACGGCCACAACCTCACAAAACCCCTTGCCGTGGTAGTAGCGCAGCTGGGGATCAACCGGCAAACCGGCCCGCGTAGCCCGTGCATAGGCCTCTACCGACGCACCTGGCTTGCGTTGCAAATGACGCTTGAGCCCGGGCATTGGCGAACCCAGGAAATATTTGCGGTTGCCACATTTCACAGCATAAAGATAGTTAAAGGCAATCAGCTGCAAAGCAGCGCCGGCATCCACGCTGGTCAGGCTGATGCCAAACAGGCAGCGTGATGCGTATTTGTTGCTGGGCACTTTGCCGTCCAAAGCGGCGCTCTTTTGCCAGTCGCCCGGGTTGACCCACTCTGCCTCTGTGGTGGGTTTGCAAAACAGCGATGCCAGCAGCTCACCCGTTTCTGCGCAAAATGCACCCCCGCTCAAATCGGGATGCGCGGCAATGCGTGATCGAAAGTCTTCTGCCGTAGCTTGCTGCTCTTCTGTCCATTGCTTGCGCTCCAGATCCAGCAAGGCCGGAATATCGCCGATACGCAGATTGCGGGTGATGTAGCGGTGCTTTTTGATGGTCGGCTTGGTTGTCATGGGTAACGGTATGCGTTGGTGTTAAAGGAGTTGACTGCCCGGAACTTCGGGGGCTGGTGGCGGGCGTGCGGCGCCTGAGTGGCAGGAGCAATTGCGAGTGCCCAAGGGTTGAAAGTCGTGCATCAGCTGCACGGCACCTGTGGCCACCCACAATCCAACGACCCGGGCCTTGCTGCCGAAAAATCCGCTCAGAAAAATGCTGGCCTGCAAATTCACCACCTCATGCCACCAACCATGAGGCACGTAGATGGCATCACCCGGATAGAGATCGACAGCAAACAGTGCGTCTGCCGGCACATCGCTTTGCGCCAGATCGCGCATGCCCACCGATGCCAGCTTGGCCCAGCGGTCATACTTCTTTGACAACGCACCCAGGTGCTCCACGGTGCCGGGGCGGGCCAGATAAAAGCGTTTGACTCCGCGCGTGAGCACCGCCAGGTTGTCCAGCAGGTCGTAATGCAAGCCTGTGTGTGCCCCTTGCGGGCCAATCCACGCGCTGCTGGAGACGATGTTGCCCGGCGGGAACCATGCATCTTGTTCCACGTCCTGGCGCAATGAGGGTATCTCCTTGAGCAGATCGAACTCTTTGAGGTATCCGATATGGGAGCCCTCTTCCTGCGCGGCTGTCTGCAACGCCAGCTGTGCCACATAGCGATCAAGTGTGGACGTCACAAACCGGGTGCTGGACCTCTCCCGATTACCCACCACCAAAGTCACGGGCTTGGCCCCGCCCAGATGGGCAAGGTGCTGAAATGTCCAGCGCTCCAGCGCTGCCCAGTTGCGCCCCATGCCCCGCAAAACAACAGGGCCATGACCTATCCACTCATGCCTCTGGGGAGACACCATCTCCGGCACGGCCCCGAGCCTGGAACGAGGTATCTCCAGCGGGCATTCGCCTTGACTGATCCGCAAATTCACAACGACCTCCTGCACTTGCAATGCGGTGATCGTAAAAATTCRCTGTGAAATCCTCATGACGCTGGCGCTTGTTTTTTGTTGCGTCGTGTAAAACGCCAGACAGGTAGCCACTGGCGACAATCGCGCGTTTGGCATACAGGGGGTTYTCCATCAGGGGCACAGTGCAAGCTGCCGAGATCGTGGGAGCTTAAAATGGGACATGACTTTTCTCGACATGCTGGGCGCCGCAGAACGCCAGAACCGCTCCATGCTCTGCGTTGGCCTGGACCCTGAACCCGCGAAATTTCCCGGCAAGCTCAAGGGCGACGCCAACAAGATCTACGATTTCTGCGCGGCGATTGTTGACGCCACTGCCGACCTGGTGATTTCCTTCAAGCCGCAAATCGCCTACTTCGCCGCGCACCGCGCCGAAGGCCAGCTCGAACGCCTGATGGAACACATGCGCCGCGTGGCGCCGCAAGTGCCCATCATCCTGGATGCCAAGCGCGGCGACATCGGCAGCACGGCGGAGC